>SLNP01000010.1 GCA_007132995.1 Bacteroidales bacterium
CCGACATGACAGACGGTGAGATATCCCTTCAGGTGACCGGAGGTTCTGATACCTCGCCCTATAGCTACCTGTGGAGTGACAACTCGACAGATAGCGACCGCACCGGACTGACAGCCGGACTTTTCCGTGTTACAGTGACAGATTTCAACGGATGTGCCGTTACAGACTCTATAAACCTTACTGCAGAGAGAGATATATGCCTTGATATTCCAAGTGCCTTCTCGCCCGACGGAGATGGCATCAACGATGTCTGGAACATCGGTCTTACAGAGCTCTATCCGCAGATGATGGTGAGGGTCTATAACCGATGGGGCGCATTGGTATGGCAGTCGGAGCGAGGTTATCCTGAATCGTGGGATGGAAGAAGTGGTGGCAGGCCCCTGCCGGTTGACTCATACCACTATGTTATAGATGTTGGCCCGGGCAGGCGGCAACTGCTGGGCACAGTAACAATAGTCAGGTGATTAAGTGATGGATGAAAAGTCGTTATAGGTGCGGATATGTTATATGATAGTATTTTTGGTTTGTTGTTAAGTAAATAAGGAGTTGTTTTTAAAATGAGCGGAGGATAGACATTTTTAATGGAGGGCTGGCGCATGAGGGTCTTTTCTGCCTTTTACCTTCTGCAGCCGATGGCATGCCAGTGAGCAGTTCACTCTGCCGGATAGTTGCGCCAGGTCATGTTTTCTTGTCTTATGTAAAATGTCTATTTTGAAGCCAACAGAGAGAGTAATGAACAGGATTGTTATCATACTGTTTCTTGTGCTGCCGGCAGCTATTCCCCGGGCCGCTACGGCTCAGCAGTTGCCTATCTACAGTCAGTATCTGCATAATAAATTCCTTATTAACCCTGCTGTTGCCGGGAGCGACGGATATACAACACTCAACCTTACAGCCAGAGAGCAGTGGGCAGGCTACAGTGGTGCTCCCAGAACATTCTCGTTCAGCGCCCAGACAAGAATATTGAAAAGCTCTCACAGAATAAGAGATGTCAGAGGCAGGAGGGTATACAGGCCCGGCTCTGACGGCAGGGTCGGGTTGGGTGGCTACATCTTTAATGATAGGAATGGTGCCATACTCAGAACCGGCATACAGAGCTCCTACTCATACCATATATGGCTTTACCCGGAAACCCAGCTCTCTTTCGGCCTCGCCTTTACCGGTTACCACTTCAGAATCAATGAACGGGAGCTTACCTTTGAAGATCAGAATGAGCCGTGGCTTACCAATGACCTCAGGCGTGGGATATTTGTGCCCGATTTCTCTTTTGGCATGCATGTTTTAAATGCCAGGTATAGCGCCGGATTTGCCGCCGAGCAGCTTTTCGAATCGTTCGGGCGGTTAGGTTCCGATGCCTATTCAGGTTTTCGTATGAAAAGACACTACAACCTTTTTGCCACCTATAACATAAGCACAAGCCTCTACTCTGAGCTGCAGCCCTCTGCCATGGCGAGGATATCAGACCACATGATTCCGCAGTTTGACTTCGGGCTTACCTATATGTACAATGATGAGTTTTGGGCTGGTATGGCCTATCGTACAGGCGGCGCCGTGATAGCCAATGTGGGTGTTATGTTCCAGAATATCTTCATGGGCTACTCTTTCGACTTTACCACCCAGGAGATACAGCGTATGACATACGGAACCCATGAGATAGTTATAGCTATCAGGTATGGTGATTCAAGAAGACGCTATCGCTGGCTCGACAGATATTAACCGGTAAAGCGCTATCTGTAGCGCGCTGCATAGTCACTTATAGTGTCTCTCTTGAGCCTTTTCAAAAAGATATATCAGCGAGCTGCCTCTCTCTTTATTGATCAGTGAGTGCAGGAAGAAGAGAAAGCCTCTGACAAGGCCCCTGAGCAGTGCGAATGGTTTTCGCTCCGTTTTCTCACTCAATATCGAAATGTAAAAGGAGTCGGGAGGCAGCAGCCTCACCGAGCGTAGCTTAAGCCCTGCATCGGCAGCCATTCTCTTAATGCTCTCTGAAGAGAAATGCCACAGGTGCCTTGGAACATCCCACGCTGCCCAGTTTTTGCCGTAATGTCGTGCATCTGCAGAGTCAGGATTGGGAAGGGCTATTATGACGCATCCATCATCTTTAATAAGTGAGGCAATTCTTGCCAGATGGCCGGCGGGTGAATGCATATGCTCAAGCACATGCCAAAGGGTTACAACATCGGGCTGCCCATTTGGGAAGGAGACCTTCTCCAGGCTTTCATATAGTTCAACGCCGTTAAGCTCTCTGGCGGTTCTTCTGGCGGTATCACTCACCTCAACACCATTTGCATGCCACCCCCTATCTCTCATTTTCCGGACAAAGAAACCGGCACCGGCTCCAATATCAAGAGATACCCCCCGCGATTTACGGACAGACCTTGCAGCCAGAGCCGCCTTTCTACCAAGCATAAGACTTCTTACCCTACTGTAGAGAAATCCTGTGATTCCTTCACCACTGCCGCTGTGCGAAATATATTGTTCCGACTCATAATAGCGTGATATCTCCTCACTGCCCGGAGCGTTAAGGGTTATGCGCATGGCGCAGACAGCACATTTTGCTATAGGGAACTGCCTGTGCGATACCATATAGTCGGTGCATTCGAACTGCACTTTAATGTCTTTCGACCCGCACGAGGGGCAGTGAGGCTCTCTCTCTCTACTCATTACACCTTTCTCTTTTTTGCCAGCATGAAGATATAGCCGGCAGTGAGCATCAACAGCACTAAAGAGCCCGCAAGGGCGGTGTTGTTGCCTGTCCTGTAAGATTGTGGTGCAAAGTGAAACCTTATCTCGTTCTCTCCGGGTGGCAGTGGAAGGGCCCTCAGTAGGTAGTTGGCTCTTATATGATCGACTTTTTCGCCGTTAATGTAGGCCTGCCATCCGGCCGGATAGTGTATCTCGGAAAATATAGCAATCCTTGAATCCTGAGTAGATGAGCGATATACAAGCTCATTGGCACGATATGATATAAGCTCTATATAGTCGCCTGCGGCCCCGGTTCCTCCGGCACCCTTTTCAACTTCAGGAGACCTGTATGTCTCTTTGATGAGAACCTCGGTAGATATATCTGTTAACGGAAGTCTCCTCAGCTCTTCGTTTGAGTCTTTCACATACCTTACATTTTCGGCCAGCCAGGCGTTACCCATACTGAATGGGTTCTCTATGGGTTGCGACTGGGGGCTGATTATTATATATTTGGTGTTAAGCATGTTAATAGCAGGACTCGCTCTGAGTGACGGTGTTATATCTTCAATCGATTCGGCCTGCTCGAGCGATCTGCCAAGAGCCATTATTTCAGCGAAAAGGACAGAGTCTATAAGCTCCTGATACCTCATCATTTTGGCGCCGTGATAGCCACCTATTGAGTGGTGATAGCGCGATGTAGAGGCGTCATTGAAAGTAGATACAGTCAGGTTGAGTACTCTGGAGTACTCTTCATCTTCAAGAATAAAGTTGTCGGCCGGTGTGGGGGCCATAGCTCTCTGAAAATGGGCGGGCAGAACAAACTTATCTTCATTCAGGTACCTTCTGTTAACGGGCCACATATCGAGAAGTATGATTGCAAGCAGCGCTACCACAAGAACCCTGAAGCCAATACTCTTTTTGACATACAGGTATATTGTGCCTGCGCCGGCCAGTATGAAGAGCAGCGACCTGAAGGCATCGGTTCGCAGCATGGCCTGCCTGTCAGCGATGAGGGCGTTTGTAAGCCAGGAGGGGAGCATCTGTTCTCTCTCCATAACGGTTGTAAAAGAGCCCGCAAGACCGGGGAATATGATGAAGAGAAGCAGTATGCCGCCTGTTATGATAAGCGCCCTTTTCAGACCTTTGTTAATCTCTTTCAGAGTCACCTTGCCGGTAATAATGTGATGAAGTGCAATAAATGCCAGCAGGGCTATGGTGAACTCCGCTATTACAAGGGTCATGCTTACTGCCCGGAACTTGTCGTATCCGGGAATGTAGTTCATAAAGAATTCCGTGAAGGGCATGAAGTTCCTGCCCCATGAAAGCATCACAGATAATGCTGTCGCAATCAGAAGCCACCATTTGTCACGACCCTTAACCGTTAAGAGGCCCAGAACGAAAAGGAACATAACAAGGGCTCCGACATATACCGGCCCGTCTGTTCCGGGTTGCGTTCCCCAGTATTGAGGAAAATGGTTAATAAGCTGTTGCTGATCGTTCTGCCTGAGAGCCCTGAAGGTCTCACTGTCACTGTCAAGGGGGCGGCTGGCGCCACCCTTGAAGTTCGGGATAAGAAGGGTCATGGTCTCATCTATCCCGTAGCTCCATCTTGTGGCATAATCTATCGTAAGGCCGCTTTCTCTCACTCCGGGCGGGTGGCTCAGCTCTGACTCACCTCTCATTGAGTATTTGCTGTACTCCCAGGTGGTAATAATGGTGCCGAAATTTACTGCTACGGCAATAAGCAACGGAGCAATTAGTATTGCGGATTTTTTCAGGAAATCAATAATCTGCCCCTGTCTTATGAAGAAGATCAGTTCTGTGATTCCGAAAACAACAAGGGCAAGGAGTGTGTAGTAGGTTATCTGCAGATGGTTGGCCATTATCTGGAGCGTAAGGAACCATGTCAGAAGCAGTGCTCCCATGATTGCGTTACGCCGGTAGGCCAGTATTACACTTCCTGCAAGAGGGGCCATATATGCCAGGGCATACGCCTTGGTATTATGGCCGGCTCCAAGGATAATGAAGAGGTAGGAGGAGAAGCTGTATGCTATAGCTCCAGCCGCAGCCACCCATGGCGAGAGACCAAACATCAGAAGTAGTATGTAAAAGCCTGCCATGGTAAGAAATATGGCTGCGACAGGAATGTTGAAAATTTTAAGCAGATTGTCAATATGTGATATCAGGTTGCCGGGGAAGAGCGTCGATATCAGGTAGGCAGGCATTCCGCCAAACATGGAGTTGGTCCATAGAGGCTCCTCTCCATATTTTTCGCGGTGTTCGAATATCTCCTGGGCTGAGTTAAGGAATACAACATTGTCATTGGTCATAATCCTTTTTCCTTCCAGAACGGGATAGAAGTATACAACCGTAATTGCCAGAAAGAGCAAGAGTACGGAAAGGTGGGTTACCAGGTCTTTGGTGAAACGGATTCCGCGCATGGTAAAGAGCTATTTTTGGTATATTTGTAGACCTGCAAATTTATCTTTTTTTGACTACAAACCCCATGGGTATAGTACAAAAGCAAACTTTAAAGGGACTGATATACTCATATACAGGGGTGTTGGTGGGGTTTCTTAATATGGGTATTCTTGCCCCCAATATTTTCTCACCCGAACAGATCGGTCTCAAGCAGGTAATCTACTCTATCGCGATACTACTGGGTCAGGTTGGCAACCTTGGTTTCGTTGAGATGTCGAACAGAATATTCCCATGGTTCCGTGACAGCAGAAACGACAACAGAGGCTTTTTCGGGCTGGGATTAATTATTACCGCTGCCGGGACATTATTTGTTGTTGTGTTGTTGTTGCTGAATCTCGACCATGTTGTTGCATCACAGACCGAAAGGTCATTACTTCTGGAAGAGCATTCAGGGCTTATACCCCTTATGCTGATACTGATAATATGGGTCACATTCTTCGATAACTATGTTAAGGTCCAATTTAACGCTGCACTTGGAACCTTGCTTCGCGACCTGGTTGTACGCATCGTTAATCTGTTGCTGATAATCCTCTTTTTTTCAGGCGTTATCACATTCGATGCCTACATGTTGCTCTATGTAATTAATCAGGGCCTCCCATCCATTGTTGTGCTTCTTATATATCTGGGCCGAAGGGGTGAACTTGCGCCGGGCAGATTCTGGCTCTTTGTAGACCGGAAGATGGCCCGTCAGCTGCTTAGCCTTAGTGCTTACGGCCTTGTTACGGGCATAAGCGCTGTTGCCCTCTATGCACTCGACAAGGTTCTTGTCAACTACTATATCGGTCTTGAGATGGCAGGCATATATACAATATCATTCTATTTCGGAACCATCATAATGATACCGGGCCGGTCACTTGCCAAGATAGCCATTCCGGTGGCCGCCGACGCATGGAAGCGCAATGACCTGTTTACCATCGGAGACCTCTATAGGAGGAGCTGTCTGAATCAGGTTGTTGTGGGCTCTCTTCTTGTTACGGGAATAGTTGCCAACCTGGATAATATTTACCGTATACTTCCTGAAGCTTACGCCGGTGGGGGTGCAGTGATAGTCCTTATAAGTATCTCGAATTTCATCAATAATGCTACAGGGGCCAGTGTAAGCATACTGGGTACCTCGGCCTATTATCATTACCATACATGGCTTATGCTGCTTCTTACAATACTTGTGGTTGCAGCAAACGCACTGCTTATTCCGGTTATGGGACTTACCGGTGCGGCCCTCGCCTCTGTTATTGCTGTTGTTATAACCTCCGGACTTCGCGTTTTTATTATTTACCGCAAAACCGGATTGTGGCCCTACGGCTGGTCGGTCGCAGCTATTATAATCATTTCGGCACTCATATATGCAGGCTCACTCCTTATACCCTCTATGCCCCTTATACCGGATATAGTTTTACGGAGCGGGGTTATCACCCTGATTTTTGGAGCAGCCATTTACTATTTCAGGCTATCGGATGATATAAGGCTGATAATTGACCAGGCTGTAGCCTTTATCAGAGAGCGAACCGGCTAGGGTGGCAGTTGTCATAGGTTCCCGCATTGATAGGGTCATACAGATGTGGCGGGCAGTCTCTTGTCGGTTGCTGCTATGTGTGCCATAAAGGTTCAGGGCCGGCGGGTGTGATAATTCCGGTTAAGAGGGAGACTTGGTAAGCGACCGGATCAGGTCAGCCACCTTGCCCGCTCCTGATTTGCGGGAGTAGTCCGGCTGAAGCGGGTCTCTGTTGCCGATTCTGCCATCTGCCGCCATCTTTAGGAAGGCGGCAATAGAGTCGCTGTCATGATACAAGGCCACATGAGAGTTATCTCTCTGCTGTACAATAAGGGCGGCGTCGCCATCCGGGGGGGCGATACAGAGGATGGGCTTGCCTGTTGCAAGATACTCAAACAGCTTGCCGGTAATGATGACATCATTGCCGGGGTGGTCAGGAATGATTAGCAGCAGCACAGATGCCTCAGCCATCTCCTGTAGTGCCTCCCTGTGCGAAATGTAGCTTCTGAAGCTTAGCGAATCTGCTGGCAGTGAGCTCTCAAGCAGCGCTCTCTGACCCTCTTCAATAATGCCTGTGAATTGGATTATGAACTTTATGCCTCTTGCTGAAAGCGCTTTAAGTGCCGCCGTAAGCCCCTCTATCCTGTATGACGCCGCCAGAGTTCCTGTATATGTTATTGTGAAGAGGGGAGGTGTTGTGGGAACTATTCCTGAGAAGTCTGCCGGGTCATAGCCATTTGTTACAGTTCTGATTTTTCCGGTGGGGTCCGGAAGCTTTCCGGAGAGCATCGATGAGAGTTTTTCCCCAACAGACAGTACCATATCGGCCCTTCGCAGTACACTCAATTCGTATTGGCGATCAAGCCATCTTGCAGGCGGTGTATGTGAGAACATACTGTAGTAGTAGATCTCTGTCCACGGATCCCTGAAATCGGCTATCCATTTTATTTCAGGGAACCTCTTTTTCAGCTTCATGCCTGTAAGATGTGTTGAGTGGGGAGGGCCCGTGGTGATGACTGTGCTGATCTCTCTCTCTCTGATCAGGCTGCATCCTTTCCTGAAGGCAAACCTGTTCCAGCCTCTTCGGGGATCCGGTATAAACAGGTTGCCTCTTACAAAGCGGGCTATCTTGCCTGCAAATCCTCTCTTTTCGGGTCTGGCAAAGCCTGCCGTCGGAACCACCGACTTGTCTTTGCTGAAAAGCCTGAAATAGTCGGTTGCCCTAGTCCTGAAAACCTCGATCTCTTCCGGCACCTCATTCTCTAGTGTCCTGTCTGTAGCAGGGTAGGTTGCATAGTCAGGATCTACCGTCAATATCAGCGGCTCAATCCCGTACAGCGGCAGGTATCGGGAAAACTTCAGCCACCGCTGCACTCCGGCGCCTCCACCCGGCGGCCAGTAGTAGGTTATTATCAGAACTCTCTTCAATATGCCTCCAAATGCTGCTGGTTACAGATTATCAAAAGTACATTATTTTTGGGATGTTTTTCTGAGTGCTATTTCAATGTCTGAAATAATTGACCAGAGGGCTCTCTTCTACTTTCTTGCTTAGACCAAAAGTGGGCTTCCACCTTTTTTGCTTGACCAAAAAGTAGGCTCCACCTTTTTTTGCTTGGACCAAAAAGTTTTTTCTCTCAACTTTTGGCTTGACCCAAAAAGCTATCTCTGAACTTTTGGCCTTGACCAAAATTTGGGCTTTCTACCTTTGCTTGACCAATATTACTACCTCACCTTTTTTTGCTTGGACCAAAAAAAGGTGACCAACCGAGGTCGGCGAAGCCGGGCGAGCTCGCGACCGAACGGAAGCAAAAAAAGTCAAGGCTAAAGCGGTTTCGGGGAGTCTTCA
>SLNP01000075.1 GCA_007132995.1 Bacteroidales bacterium
CAGATGGTAAAAAAAACGGGAAACTGCTGAAAGCAGTTCACGGGGTTTCTGTTGATGGGTCACCCACCGCCGGACGGTTTACACGGCCAAAGGCCGGGTAAACACCCCGCCATAACTACCAGATATGGACCACTTGCGAGCCCCGCTTGCGGGAGCGAGCAGATGGTAAAAAAAACGGGGGACTGCTGAAAGCAGTTCACGGGGTTTCTGTTGATGGGTCACCCACCGCCGGACGGTTTACACGGCCAAAGGCCGGGTAAACACCCCGCCACAACTACCAACAAACCCCTGGTGCGAAGCCTCCTTCAGCATAAAAAGCAGAGCACTATCTCGACATGGTCACACCCACCGAGCCGATATTGCCCCCCATAGGCGGGTTCATCTTTCGTATGCGCACCATAGCATGCTCAACACCCGGCAGCTCCGCGTACAGCTCATCGAGAATACGGGTTGCGATATTCTCCAGCAGAAACGACCTCTTCTCCATCTCCGTCTTCACAACACGAAAAGCGACCTGATAGTCAACAGCATGTTCCAGCCGGTCGGTCTCCCCCGCCTTCTCCATATCACACTCAATCTCCACATCGACAAGGAAATGGTTCCCCACTATCTGCTCCTCACGGTAGTGGCCATGAAAAGCATAAAACTCCATGTTCTCAATCAATATCTTCCCCATAGCACCGTTTTAGCCAGTCAAATATAGCCTTTTACGGCCAATAAGCTCTTTTCCCTCTCGCCGATTACTCATTAGCATAAAACTGTTGTATTTTTGCGCCGATAGTTACTTATAACATCAGAGTCATGAACAATATATCGGAGGAACCGAAAGGCGACCGCAGCAAGGGGCCAAATTTTATTGAATCGATCATAGAGAACGATCTCCGCGCCGGGAAGAACAACGGGAAAGTCGTTACCCGCTTCCCCCCCGAGCCCAACGGCTATCTGCATATTGGTCATGCAAAAGCGATATGCCTCGATTTTGGCATGGCAGAAAAGTATGGCGGCATTTGCAATCTCAGATTCGACGACACCAACCCGGTCAAAGAGAGTGTTGAGTACATAGACTCAATAAAAGAAGACATACGCTGGCTCGGTTTCGACTGGGGCGACAGAGAGTTCTATGCGTCAGACTACTTCGACAAGCTTTACAAATTCGCAGAAGCCCTTATCGAGAAAGGTTTAGCCTATGTTGACGACCAGAGTTCCGAAGATATCGCCTCACAGAAAGGCACCCCCACACAGCCCGGAAAAGAGAGTCCCTTCCGCAATCGTTCTGCAGCAGAGAGTCTCGATCTGTTCCAGAAGATGAACAGAGGAGAGTTCCCGGAGGGTTCGCGCGTACTGAGGGCAAAGATAGATATGGCATCGCCCAATATGCATATGCGCGATCCTGTCATATACCGCATCATCAAGGCACCTCACCACCGCACCGGCAGCAAGTGGAATGTCTATCCCATGTACGATTTTGCCCATGGCCAGTCAGACTATTTTGAGGGAATAACCCACTCGCTCTGCACCCTCGAGTTTGAGGTACACCGGCCCCTTTACGACTGGTTGATAGATCAGCTCAAAACAGGCGACTACCGGCCGCGACAAATTGAGTTCAACCGACTCAATCTAACCTACACGGTAATGAGCAAGCGGCTGCTGCTGCAACTGGTCAACGAACGAGAGGTAAGCGGATGGGACGATCCGCGAATGCCCACGCTCAGCGGGATGCGCCGTCGCGGATATACACCCGAAGCCATAAAAAAATTCATAACACGCATCGGCTATACAAAGGTAGAGGCGCTCAACGACATAGGTCTGCTAGAGCATGCTGTAAGAGAGCATCTTAACCAGATAACCCCCCGTGTTTTCGCGGTTCTTGATCCGCTTAAGGTGGTAATAACCAACTACCAGAAGAGTGGTGAAGAGATAGAGTTGATCAACAACCCTGAAGAGCCCTCTATGGGAAGTCGCAAGATACCTTTTGGCAGAGAGATCTATATTGAGCGCAGCGATTTCATGGAAGACCCCCCCGGGAAATTTTTCCGCCTAAAGCCCGGCGGAGAGGTACGGCTTAAAGGAGCCTATGTAGTGGTATGCGATAAGGTTGTTAAAGATGCCGCCACCGGCGAGGTCACCGAAGTGCACTGCAGTTATCTGCCGGAGACACGCAGCGGCGGAGCCGAAGCCAACCGCAAGGTAAAAGGCACCATACATTGGGTTCCCGTTTCAGAGGCCATAGATATAGAGGTGCGTCTTTACGACAGGTTGTTTGTGGCAGAAGAGCCAACCGCATCTAAAGATGTAGACTTCCGGCAGCACCTAAATCCCGAATCGCTGAAAATCATTACTGCCAAAGCCGAACCATCATTGGCAGAGGCAAAGCATGGCGACCTCTTTCAGTTCCAGAGATTAGGTTACTACTGCGTTGACAGCGAGAGCACCCCGGAAGCTCCTGTATTTAATCAGACCGTTACCCTGAAAGACCGGTGGGGGAAGAGGTAGGTACTCGCTTCGTTCGCACCAGCATAGGGCATAGTGCATGGGGCATGGGCTCGCTGCGCTCGCGGGTAATTGGTGATTAGTGGCTGGTAATTGGTGCCGTCGGCTGACGCCTCCGGCCGGTAATCGGTTGTACGCAACTATCTTAGTGATGGCTATTCGGTTATACGGTTATTTGATTATAGTTTAATAGTTGAGAAGTTGAGAGGTTTAGGGTGCTCGCTAACGCTCGCTGGTAATTGGTGATTGGTGACTGGTCATTGGTGCCGTCGGCTGCCGTCTCCGGCCGGTAATCGGTATAGGCGTTAGGCTGATGGACCTCGTGTTGAAATTTACCATCATAAACAACGATTGTAGAGACGCCTGTGCTCGCTGCTAGCGCAGCTCGCAGCGGATAGCGGAAAGCCAAAATCGGAGAGAAATGCTCGCTAACGCTTGCCGGCATGGGGCGTGGGATGCAGGCTGATGCCCGATGGCTCACTGCGCCGCGGCGATGATGAAAGAGGCGCCCCCCAGGACGCCTCCAAATCAACTTTATTCACTAACCTCTGTAACCCGCTCTTTTCAGAACTTATAGCTGAGCTCAGCCGTTATCATTCGCCCCGGAGCTATCATTCTGCGTGAGTCAATAAAATCAGTGTCAAGAATATTATGAACCATCATAGAGGCCGACAGTCCCTTAAAAAGAGGTCGCCACAAATGGAGATCAAAATAGCCGTACGAGTCAAGCATATTCTCATCACTATTAACATCATCAAGAAACTGACTACCCTTATAGGAGTAAGAGAGAGATGCATTGGCTATCCTGCTCCTGACGGTCAGTGATGAACTGAACATCTCTGATGGCTGATAGGTGAGCTTGTTGCCCGACAGATCCACATCCTTCTCCTCATCGTAGACGACAAAACCCCCAATCTCACTGTCAGTAATACTTCCTGCTATCCTCCAGACAATATTATCGGTAATGTTCCAGGATAACGAAGCCTCTATCCCCCTGATCGACACCTCCATAATATTGCCCTTCTTCCTTATCGGTCTCAACCGGTTATTAAGAATAAGCGAATCGCCGGTGGCAATATATGCGTGATAATCTTCCCCCTCAGAGTAGAATGCTGCCGGCGAAAAGACTATCCTGTCGCCTATAAAGAGATTACCACCTACCTCATAGTTGGTAAGGTATTCCGGCTTCAGGAACGGATTGGCAATCTTCATACCACCCGATATCCTTCCCGTGCGGCACATATCATCAAGCACCGGTGCTCTGAAGCCCTTGCTGTAAGCTGCATAGACCCTGAAAACACCGGGCATATTATATTGTGCAGAGAGCCTTGGGCTGAAGGCAGAGAATGTTGCATTATCCAGTTCACCGGTATAGTCCTGAAGAAACAGAGTCTCGTTGGTAGGCTCTTCTACAAGGAACGCACCGTCATAGAATTTGGTATAATCGTACCTTATACCCCCAAGAAGAGTAATTCCGGTCTCGGCAAGAGTGAACTCATCCTGCAGATAGATACCAAGCTGATTCATCTTTCCCAGATTCAAAACTTTGTCTGTCGATGTTAAATATATATCGGCTCCATCAACTCCTCCGTGACGAAGATCAATACCTGAGGTTAATAGATGATTGCCGACAGGATGAGTTAGCCCGGCAAACAGACCATAGTCACTTCTCACCGACTCAACATCATATCTGGTAATAACACCACTGCGCAGGTTCTCCCTTATATTGGTATAGACCTCTCTCTGGACATATGCAGTAGCTCTTAACCGTGTGCGCTCACCTGCAAGTCCGCGATACTCTATCCTTCCATTCATGCCGGCATAATTGTTCGAAACCCCCTCTTCAGCAGCAAACTCATCATTGATAAAACCGTAACCGGAGAAGTTTGATCCTCTTCCCCTGCGACCGGAATAGTAGCCGCCGTTAACCTCAACAGAGTTTCTTGGATCAATATAATAGCCTACCCGGCCACCAAACTGATACTCATCAAGGAATGCCGGAATGGTATAATCATCAATCTCATCGGCAGGGGCAGTAATGTATCCGTCACTATTACGATATCTCCCGTTAACACCCCAGAAAAACCTATCCATTCGTCCCATCAAATTAAGGCGGCTACGGTAGGTATCGAAAGTACCGTACGACTGGCTGACGGTTCCCTCAAGGGTATCTGTCGGTATTCTTGTTATCATGTTTATTACACCTCCCATGGCATTGCCACCATATACAGACGATCCGGGACCCTTCAGAACCTCAACACGGCTTATCTCATCCGGATCAATAGCATTCCAGTTAACACTTCCTCCATCGCTCTTGTTAACCGGCACCCCATCAACCAGCACCAGTGTGCGTCCTGCCTCATTACCCATGCCACGCAGGGAAACAGTCGATGTGCTGAGGAATGATGAGGCGCGACCAATAGATATACCAGGGATCATCCTCAGATAGTCATCTGCAGAAAGAGCGGGAAGAGCCTCAACCGCTTCACTGTCGAGCATATCAACACGCATAGGCAAATCCATGATGCGACGCCCGTTACGGGTGGCGGTAACAACAACCGATCCTGCATAAATAGGGTCGGGCATCATGTTGATATTAAGACGCATGCCGGCCCTTACTCCAGCCTGTTCAAATGTCTTATATCCAACATGCCTCACAACGATAGTGGTGGTACCGGCTCCGGCTATATTAACTGTAAAATCACCATTATTATCAGTTACTACTCCCCGGTTGCTCTCTTTGATTGTCACCGTGGCACCATATAACGGTGTACCTGTCTCACCATCTGTAACCCTGCCGGTTACCACTTGCTGCGAAATAAGAGCACTAAAGGTGCAACTTATAAATAGTAGCAGTAAAATTGTCCTTTTCATAGATCATTTAAATTTACATGGAACTATTTCTGTCGACCTGCAGTTTTTGCACTTCGGGAGGTCAAAAAAACAGTCGTCTTTTTTCGTGTTGCAACATTAACATAACGCTTTGCTAATAAAAATGACCTAAATCATTCAACTATCTCATTAAGCTCCCGAATCATCGAATCAAACCTTCTCTGCAGTTCCGGATCGGTCTCTGCATAGAGCCGGTCAAAAAAAGCAACGAGCATCTCTCCCTTTCGGGTAAGAGTTGTCATCCCTCCCCGGCTTCCACCTCTTTGCTTATCAATAAGCTTAAAGCCCAGCCTCTCTTCTATCCTCTGAAGATTGTCCCATGTCTGCCTGTATGCATGCCCCATACTCTCAACGGCCGCCTTCAGTGAACCGGTCTCCTGAATCTTCTTTAGCAGTTGCCATTTACCCTCTCCCAGAATATTCAATCCTTCCTCAGTCTCAATCCAAAACTTGTAATTTAAGCTCAGCTTCATAACCAGTGGCTCAAAAAAACATTTCACTTTACGGAGTCCTGAACTCCTTCACTAACAAAAATAGGGCATTCTGACAATTATCTGCACCTAATTCAAAAAACCTTGCATTTTTGCGAAATGCATTTTTTGCACAACGATAACTTATAACAACATGAAAAACAGATTAAAAGCTTTAGCTGCGCTTCTGACCGTTACTGCTATCTTCAGCAGCTGCTCAATCCTGCCTGAATCAATTGTCGATGCCATTACCGGAGCCAGCCTCACCTTCTCACAAGACGGCAACAGCCTGTTTCACCAAACCGACCAGGTTAAACTAACTCCGGGCGAACTAACTGTAAAGGGAGAGGTCAAAGGCCCCGGCAAGGTTAATCTGCGTAAATTCTATAAGCGAGAGGTGGTTATAAAGGAGTCTCTCTTTGACAGAGAAACAGGTATACAATTCACCGGTGCCTACCGCTACTCCGGCTACTCTCTCTTCGATCTCCTTCATGGCTATAATCTGGAGAAGGAGAACAGCGATCTTTTCAGGCCGCAGATCGATGCTTATATAGTCATTGAGAACCGAACAGGCGATAAGGTTGTCTTCAGCTGGTCGGAGATATTCCACACCGTTAATCCGCATCAGATACTCATTGCCACAGAGATGGCACCAATAATACCTTACAGACAGGAGGTTGACTATCCCACAGGCGACAAATGGAGGGTGGTCTCAGCCGGCGACCTCTTTGCATTCCGCACTCTCGACGATCCGGTCAAAATAACCGTACACTCCTTTAACAAGCGGGAATATCTGATTGACCGCGATATTGAGACTCTTTACAGTGATTCTGTCCGGTTCTATATCGAAGAGAATCACATGCACACCATAACGCCACAGTTTGATTTCTCAAAGAACCTCACCTACAACTCAACATTTTACAGAATGGGGATGGGACACCATCATACCGACCACTTTACCGGTCCGCCTCTAAGCTTTCTGCTTCAGGATGTAACCGATCCATACGATCCGGTTCTCAACAGAAGCGCTCTGGTGTGCTTTGCCTCGGTCGATGGCTATCGGGCCATATACAGCTACAGCGAACTTTTCAACAGAACCGATCAAACAGCACCCATATTGGCCATCGCTCCGAATGAGAAAGATGGTGGCTTTTTCCGAAATTTTCACCCGGTCGATTTCTATGCCGACAGGTCTGTTAAAGCCCTTCAGGAGTTATTTGTCTTTCAACCCTGAAAGAGTATTCGTTTTACTATTCCATTTTTTTATAAATTTGCACGCTCAGAAATTGCTCCGTGGTGTAATTGGCAACACGTCTGACTCTGAATCAGAAGAGTCCAGGTTCGATCCCTGGCGGAGCAACAGAGTCAAAAACCGCCTGAAATGACTGTTTCAGGCGGTTTTTCATTATGCTCGCTTCCGCTCACAGGCTTGGGGCATGGGGCTCACTGCGTTTGCAGGGGCCAGTCATCGCTTGCCCCGGAGTAACAAAATCACTCTTGGGTATAACAGATCATTGAAACCCCCTAGTCGCTGACTAACCGACAGTTGTCGGCTTGGTTATCTGATAGACTGTGAAAACAGATTAATTATAAACAATGGTGGGGTTAAAGCTGTTTAATAATCAGGTATGTTATATAGTTCTGACTTTTCTGACAGAAGCAAATTATATCCTGTAGAACACAGTTCTAACACATAAAAATAGAGAGCCATGAAAAATCTGAAAACCAATTACATGAAAACAGAGTTGGATAACCCGATTATCATTGGGGCCTCTGACTTAATTACATCCATTGATATGTTGAAAAAGGCAGAAGAGAATGGAGCGGGTGCAATTATCTATAAGTCCTTGTTTGAGGAACAGATACAACTTGAGAAATATCAGTTTGATGAAAAATTAAGTGAATTTAATGACATTCATCCGGAGATGCTTACCACACACCCCAATGTTGAACATGCCGGCCCCCGGGAGCATCTTGTTAATGTGAGGCAGGCATGTGAGTCTCTATCCATACCTGTTTTTGCGAGTCTTAATGCAATAAACCCGGAAACATGGGTGGAGTATGCGACTCTGTTAAGTGAAACCGGAATTGATGGTATTGAACTCAACTTCTATAGCATCCCTAAGGATTCTGAAAGAGATGCGAAGCAGATAGAGGATGAACAGATCGAAATAGTAAAAACGATCAAGCAAAAACTTTCAATCCCGGTAAGTGTTAAGCTAAGCACAGGTTATACCAATATTCTCAATTTTGCCGATAAGCTGGATCGGGCCGGTGCAGATTCACTGGTACTATTCAATTCCTTTTACCAACCTGATATTGATATTAACGAGGAAAAGCATATCAAATCATCTAACCTGAGCAGGGAGGGTGATTACAAAGAGTCTCTACGATTTACAGGTCTGCTTTATAATAATATAGCCGCCGACATTTGCAGTTCCCGCGGAATTTTTACAGGCGAGGATGTGGTAAAGATGTTACTGGCAGGAGCGTCGTGTGTGCAGGTAGTTAGTACACTCTATAAGAATGACCTGACACAGATAGGTGAGATAAAGAAGAAGTTATCAGAGTGGATGGATATGAAAGGGTATGATACTATTGATATGTTTAGGGGCAAGTTGTCAAAAAGCAAGATCAATAATCCCTTTGTCTATAAAAGGGCACAGTATGTTGATTTACTCATTAACTCCGAGGAGTTATTTCCTGGATAACACACAACCTGAACATAGAATCTTACTCCTGCATTAAGTAAATAAAAAGCATTCCGCTGAGCGTATGCCATCTGCGATTCGCAGGGTCATCATCACCACGGCACAACCGGGTGTAACCACGAGCACAGCTCGCCCCTACGCCTCATGCCCTATGAGCACCGGCGAATCAAGCATCCCATTTTTTAGTACTTTTGCCGTTTACTGAAAAAAAAGTGCTCCTATGACAGGTAAAATTGTTGTTGTCGCTCTCTATGCCATCCTGGTGGTGGTAATAGGCATCTTTGGTATGATGCGCACCCGTTCGTTTAAAGATTTCTTTCTGGCCGGTGGAAATGTCGGACCCTGGATGTCGGCGTTCTCTTACGGCACAGCCTACTTCTCTGCAGTTCTCTTTATCGGGTTTGCCGGAAAAATAGGATGGGGCTTCGGCTATTCAGGCATCTGGGTGGCACTGGCCAACTCACTTATCGGTGTTTTGGGGGTATGGGCCCTTCTGGGATGGCGTATAAAAAAGATGTCTAAAGAGTACGGGGTATCGACCATGAGCGAATTCATGGAGAAGCGCTACAACGCCCCCACCCTGAAGATGCTGGGAGTACTGGTCATATTCATATTTATGATACCCTACAGTGCCTCCGTCTTCATGGGCCTCTCATACCTGTTCGAAATATCATTCGGAATACCTTACTGGACAGCCCTTGGCATAATCGGGCTCTTTACCGCCACCTACATAATACTGGGAGGCTACAAATCGATGGCCCTTATAGATATGATCTTCGGTATGATAATGGCCCTTTCGGTAACCATACTGCTGATTGTAACAGTTAACAAGGGCGGAGGTTTTCAGGGAATTACAGAATCGCTCAACCAGATAGATACAAGGCTCACCGCACCTGTAGGCCCGCCGGGATTCTGGCCGCTATTCTCACTGATCTTCCTCACAACTGTGGCGCCCTTTGCGCTACCCCAGCTGCTGCAAAAATTTTACGCCATAAGAGACAAAAAGGCGATAAGAACAGGAATGGTAGCCTCAACTCTCTTTGCTCTTCTTATAGGGTTTGTCGGATACTTCGTAGGCTCAACAACCAGAGTTTTCATCTCGCCGGATAACCCGGCTCAGCGCGAGCTATTCAATATGTCGGCAGACGGAGCCTTAACCCCCGATTTCGATAAGCTGATGCCCGAACTGTTAACCAATATACTGCCCGGATCGCTTTCAATAATAATACTGGTACTAATTCTTTCGGCCAGCATGTCAACCCTTGCAGCGTTGGTTCTTATATCCAGTTCGGCAATATCTAAAGATCTCTATGGTGGCTTTATAAATCCCGCCGCCTCAGACAAAACACTCACCCGCCTTATGCGGATAACGAGTGCCGTTTTCGTCTTTCTGGCTGTTCTTCTGGCGCTGGTAGAGTTTGACATTATAGTAGAGATACTGGGAGTATCGTGGGGCGCTATAGGGTCATTCTTTCTGGGGCCCTTCGTCTGGGGCCTCTTCAACCGGAGAGTCACAAAGACGGCAGCCTACGCTTCCGGTGTTGGTGGTTTGGCGGTATGCCTTGCCCTCTACTTTTCAGGACTCAACAACCCCGACCCTCAGCTATGGTATTTCAGCTCACCGGGAGCAGGCACTATCGGTATGGCTCTCTCACTGCTACTGCCACCTCTTATATCACTGCCTCAGCTGATTAAACAAAAGTAACCTTGCAGAATAACAAGTGAATAAAGATATTCAGGCAAGCCAGGTTTAACCAAAACCGTTTTCCCAACCCTTCTTGCTCCGAATATTACTACTACTTTATTGGGTTTTAGCTTTGAGATGACTCTTGCTGTAATCTCTCTGGATAAAATCTCCATAATTCCGTCAATTATATGACGCAATTCAACATACTTCCGTCAAATAACAATAAAGAGATGTAATTTTTTCGCCACCTTAGCTTACTGAACATAAGCCCCGATCACCCGTCACCGTGGCAAAGCCACGCGTCACTGCGAACGAAGTGAGCACTTAGTCATTTTCCATTAAATCGCAGTAGTGCCATTTTGCTGATAGCTGACAGCTGATAGCTGACACAGCTCCTCTTCTCACTTTACTCATGCCTTATAGACTCAATCGGCCTTAGTGCCGCGGCCCTCTTTGCAGGGAGGTATCCAAAGGTTATACCCACCAGAACAGAGAAGCCAAAAGCTATCAATACCGAGTAGAGGGTGATACTTGTGTGTACCTCGGTAAAGAGTGCCACTCCCATCGAAAGCCCTATGCCACCTATAACACCTATCACTCCTCCTGTTATACTCATGGCCATAGCCTCAGTAACAAACTGACCCATTATGTCGGCCCTCTTGCCCCCTACAGCTCGCCGGATGCCTATCTCTCTTGTTCTCTCAAGCACCGAGGCCAGCATTATATTCATAATACCTATACCTCCTACAATCAATGAGATGGCGGCAATAGATGCCAGCAGCAGGTTATAAATCCTGCTCTCCCTCTTCTCCTGCTCCATCAGTTCATGAGGTATTATTATTGAGAAATCGTCATTATTGAAGTGTCGTCTCGAAACAACACTCCTTATCACAGCAGCGGTCTCAATAAGTTTAGATGAGCTTTCAAGCTGTACAGTAAGCTGCCTGAGCTCACTTGGGAAGGCTCCGGGTCGCGGAATTCGTTTATTGAAGGTGGTCAGCGGTATATAGATATCATTGTTAAGATCGCGCGCCGCCAGCTCTCCCACCGTCTCTGTAAAGAGTGCCTTTGTCTGGAGCACCCCGGCAACCTCAAACCACTGATCTCCTATCTTGATGTTTCTTCCCACCGGATCCTCAAAACTAAAGAGTTCGCGGGCAATATTAGCCCCAAGCACACACACCCTCAGCTCCCTTATGTGATGGTCGGTAGTTATAAAGGTACCCCTCTCTATGCGGAAATTGAGAATCTCATTAACCTCGGGAGTAACCCCTATCAACATCGCTTTAGAAGAGCGGTCGCGGTACATAGCCTCCAGTGCCGCCTCCGCCTGGGGTGCTATAGCTACCACACCCGGTACTATCCCCTCTATGGCTCTGGCATCCTCAAGGCTAAGGCCCTTGGAAAACCTCATTCGCATCTGCTCCAGTTCCTGATCGGTCAAATCTTTATCTCTCACAATGATATTGTTGATTCCCAGATCCTGATACTTGGCCATAGCCTGGCTCTTTGCGCCTTCACCTATTGATATCATGGTTATAACCGATGCTGTTCCGAATATTATGCCCAGCATGGTTAGAAACGACCTGAACTTATGATCAAGAAGGCCATATATTGCTACTCTGATATTCTCTTCCAGATGCATGTCAAACTCTTTATCTTATTAACATATCGGTTGGCAACACCACCCTGTCGCCCGGGCTTATTTTTCCTGAAACCACTGTATAGAGATTATTGGACGGACCCGGTTCAACCTCAGTCTTAACCACCCGCCTGCCCCTCCTGACAAACAGGTAGTAGCGGTTATTTTCCTCATATATGGTCTCTGATGAAACATACACAGCCTCATCCGATTCCCATATTATATATTCGCAGCTAACTGTCATACCCGGCTTCAGTCTAAGATCCGACTCATCGATCAGCACCTCAGTAAGGAATACCATCTTATCTTGCCGTAAAACAGAGACCACCCCTATATACGACAGCCTCCCGTTGAAAGTGACAGTCGGCAGGGCATCCAGCCGCACCTCTACCCTCTGACCTCTCTCTATACGGCTTATATCGTTCTCCTGAACGAACCCCCTAACCTTCATGTATCTGACATCCGGTATTCTGGCAACAGTGCCCCCAACATTTACCTCATCGCCCAGCCTCAACATCTGCCCGGTTCTTCTGTTGGTTTCAAGAACAAAAATGCCATCGAGCGGGCTGGTAACTGTCATCAGATCTAGAGTCCTTTCAGCGGCCTCAAGATCGGCCTCACGCTGTTCCACCCTGATACTCTGCACCATCATATCAAGGCTATCAAGCAAGGGTCTCTTCTCCAGTCTCCTTTTAACCCTGTTCAAGCCTATTTCAGCCTGGCGATATTCAAGGGCAGCAATACGCCTCATGCTCTCCGACCCGAAACCCGAACGCTCAAGATCAAGCCTCTTCCTGTCATAGGTCGCCTGCACATTGCGCAACTGTGCAAGGAGCTCCTGATTACTATTTCTCTGATTCACCCTCAGCTTATTCATGGCAGCCAACTCATTGTCGAGCCTCTCACGGCTGTCAGATACAGCCCGCTCTACCGATGAGGCGTCAATCGTGACAACCGGATCGCCTTTACGCACCTCTGAGCCATGCTCAGCAAGCTCAATAAGTTTGTAGTTAAATCCGTACATATAATTGAGTCGTGGAATTGTTACCACCGATGAATTAACAGCCTGCAACTCACCGGTCTCAATTACAGATTGCCTGAAAGGTCCTTTGATTACAGCATGCCTGCTTTCAGGTGGTCTTTCGCACGAGGCGGTCACCAGGAGTAACAACATCACAACCGGTAATAAACGGGCCATGCCTCCCGCAACTCTCATCATCTCTCTGTGGCAGCTACACATATTCCTGAAACTTTAGTTGTTAGTCCACTCTCCTGTTTGGGCAAACGGATCTGTAAGCGCTATAATATCGTCCTCCTCCAACCCTTC
The DNA here is from genome assembly GCA_007132995.1 of Bacteroidales bacterium. Taxonomy (GTDB): domain Bacteria; phylum Bacteroidota; class Bacteroidia; order Bacteroidales; family VadinHA17; genus SLNP01. Next base: position 13,220 of record SLNP01000075.1, read on the forward strand.
GGCCACCACCACAAAGTTACTGTTCACCTCACCGGTTACTATCTCCCGTCTGACGAATCCGGGCCCGTCATTAAGCCAGACAAAATCTCTTCCCTGCACATTAAAGACCGACTCTATAGGAACATAGAGCATGTCGGGGCTCTCGCTGACAATGATGCGACAACTGACCGTCAGTCCCGGCAGCAGGGCCCCGCTCCTGCCTGCATCTAACCGCACCTGAACGGGAAACACCTTTATACTTGATCTGGCATCTCTGTTTCTGGCAAGGTTAGCAACCGATTCAATGGTTCCGGTAAAGAGAGAGTCGCTGAAAGCGTCAGGTCGTATCTCCACCCTCTGTCCGGGAGCCACCTTCGAAACATCAACCTCATTGACGGCCAGAGTGGCTCTCATAGCGCTAAGATCAGGCAACTCCACCAATGCCGTGCCGCTAAAAGGCTGATCGCCGGCATTCCACTTCTGACCCGTGGTAAAGTTATCTCTTCTTATAGCGATGCCGCGGGCAGGGCTAACCACATAAAGGTCATTCAAGGTACGCCTTGCCTCTTCGAGAGACGCTGTGAGCTGCCTTACCGTCATGGCCCTCTGTACCAGATCTTCCTGATGTATCAGCTTCCTGTTCTCTATCTGCTCAATAGCCCTGTTGACAGCCACACTGGCAGACTCGTACCTTAGCTCTATCTCGGTTCGTGTAGCCTCCGGCTCATAAATTGAGGTCTCAAGGTTTATCTTTGATATCTCCTGAGTAATACGGGCCAGTTCCAGATCGGCCTCCAGATCCTCTATCTCAGATCTCTGAGTGGCCAGCAATTTCTCATACTCCGACTCAGCAATGGTAAGCTGCTGCTCTGCCTGAATAATAGCCCTTGTCACCTCCGACGGGTCAAATACAACAATGGTGTCACCGGCTTCAACTTCCCGGCCATCCTCTACAATTCTGGCTATTCTCAAAGCGCCATAGCGAAATGAGACAGGAGGTGTGGTAATTACTATCGAATTAACTGCCTCGAGCCTCCCCTGCTCAATCATCTCACTAATAAAGACCCCTCTTTTAACGGTGGTTACCGGCACATCCGGCGAGCCACCACCCCGGCAGGCTGCCAGGATAGCAAAAAGGGAAAGAGCTACTAAATATCTTGCCATAATTCAGGTTTGTTGTTATTGGTTATGGACCTTATAATCTCTGCTATCTATCTTTGCCATCAGTCTCTGCTATCTATCTCTGCCACATCCATTCTGCGTACACCGTTCACCACCAGCCTCTCAGGAGGTCTCGACAGGGCTATATCCTCTCCTCCTTCCAGCCCCCTGTTTACAACAATAAAGCTGCTGCCGGAATAGCCTGTCTCTACCTCAGCAGGTACAAACCGGTCACCACTTTTCACATATACCACTCTTGCATCGTCTCTCTCGAACAGCGATATAGCCGGTACAAACAACGCCTCTTCCCTTCGCAGAACAATATGACAATTAACACTCAGCCCGGGCATCAACTCTGCATCATCGCCATACTCATCGATAATATCTATTATCACCTCAAAGAGCCTTACCTGCGTTTGGGGCCGGCCCGGCATACTACCACCTGCAAGGCTTTTACGGTTAACCCTTCCGCTAAGAGTTGTGCCGCCGGTAGCTGAAAGGGTAATCACCACCTCCTGTCCGCTCTCTATTCTGCGGTAGTCATCCTCATTAACACGGGCCGAAATCTGCAACCGGCTTAAATCGGGAAAGTTCAGAATAGGGGTTCCGAAAAAGAGTGTGCTCCCCTCTCGTATCTCTCCCCCCATCTCACTCGTTCCTGATGGCGATACAACCACAATTGAAGGTGCCTCCGCCCGTGTAACCATACCATCGCGCCCGGCTACTATAATCAGAGACTCAAGCTCCTGCTCAATCATCCGCAGGTTATTCTGCTGCTGTATAAGCCTGGACTGCAGCTGCCTGATCTCAGTCTCACCCATCATTCTTCTGGCCTCCAGGCTCCTCTCAAGCTTTTCCCTCTCCAGCATCATCTTTCTCAGCTCCAATTCAATTATGCGGCGCTGATGTTCAGATGCATAGAGCAATTTAAGCGAGTCAAGGAAAGTGATATTCATCTGCACTTCGCTGGCCGCAAGCTGAGATTCAATGATCCTCATATCAATTCTGTTATTAACCTCCGCCCTTCTGATAGAGGCCTCTACCGACTCAACGCCCGAGAGCATGGCGTCATATATCTGTTCAATATCGGGAATGGTAAGCACGGCAATGGTATCCCCCTGCCTGACGAAACTGCCATCAGCAGCAAGGCTCTCAACCCTCATCTGCCCGTACCGGCCACCCGGAGGAACCACAGGCCTGTTATCAACCGCCTGAACCGTACCAGCAACAGTTATCTGCTCAATATAATGTTCATTTCCTACCCTCCATGTAAGCGGCACCGCGACATCACCCCTTCCCCTGCATGAAAAAGATATTATTACAACAATTAGTAAAAAAAGGGTGTAGCAGAGTCTCATTGGCACCGGTTATAAAATGGTTAGGTCGCCGGGCAGGCAGAAGCAGTTTTAAGGGTTTTTTCTGTACTTTTTCAGATTACCGTTATCAGACACAACATCGATTAACCAAGCAGGCGAATCGCATATAAAAGTAGTTAATTTTTTTGAACCCGCACGACGCGAGACAGTGATTTTAACATGAGTTTAACAATGATTTGCTTATCAATAGTGCAGACCTCCCCATCAGGATGAGGTCACATTACAGCAGGTGAGTCAGAAAAATTTAGCGTCGCTCTGCCTGAATGTCAAGGTTGGTAAGGCCCAAAGATCTGGCGTGCTCAACAACTTCACTATACTCCTGTGCGGTAACCGGGCGTGCAATGTCAGGAAATCTGTTAGCCTGGTAGTAGGGCTGGTATTGCGACATAATATTTATGTAGGTCTCTTTCGGTAAATTTTCGGCAATCCAGCTCATTATCTCCCTGCCCCCTCCGACATTATTGGGCATAACCAGGTGTCGTATCATCAGCCCGTTGTACATCAATCCATTGGCTGCAGGCATGGCAACACCCACCTGGCGATGCATCTCATAAACCGCCTTGCGGGCAATTTCAGGATAGTTGTCTGCCCCCGGCGAATAGAGATCGGCCATTTCAGAGTCATAATATTTAAAGTCGGTAAGATATATATCGACCACACCATCGAGCAGCTCCAGAACCTCCATCCTCTCCCATCCGTGCGTGTTGTATACCAGTGGAAGCCTCAGGCCTCTCCTGGCAGCTATATCGAGAGCCTTGAGTATATGTGGTGAATAGTGTGTAGGGGTAACAACATTGATATTATGGCAACCGCTGTTGCGGAGAGTAAGCATCATACTTGCCAACTCATTTATTCTTCTCTCAGAGCCATCGCCACGGTGGCTGACCTCCCAGTTTATACAGAAGACACAAAGCAGCGAGCAGTTGGTAAAAAAGATAGTCCCCGACCCTCTTCTACCTACAAGCGGAGGCTCCTCACCAATGTGGGGGTGGTATGAAGCCACCTCAAGGGCATCATTCGAGTTACAATCACCCCTCTCACCCTCAAGCCTGTTAACACCACACAATCTGGGGCAAAGCTCACAGCTTCGCATCATTTCCCACAGGGCATCGGCCCTCTCTTTAAGCTCACCACTCCGGTGCAGCTTCAGATATCCAGGTTCATAAGCATCTGCCATCATCGCCTTTTCTCCTCTCTCTCCCCTTCGTACATAAGCAGCAAGCGGAACCATCCCCGCCGCTGCTGTAAGGAAGGTGTTCTTTATCATGCTTCTTCTGCTCCTGTTTACCATCTCCCTGATTTTAATCCGGTTCAACCACCCTTCTTTCAGGCCTTCGTCTCTCTATTCCGAGAACATCACGGCCCTGATTAAATACAATATCGACAGGTATACCCGCCGCATTAACCCTGTCAAGATCGCGTCGCAACATAGTAGACATCACGGCATCCTGTTCAATCCACGCAGATGCAGCCTCATAGTCACCGTCGCCCTGAATAATAATTATCTTTCTCAGAAGCGATACCACCGCATCACGCATCTTCTCAAAATTAACAAGATATGTGCCATTTTTCTGATATTCGAAGGCTCCCTCGCTGGCAAAATAGTTCATGGCCAGCATATTGGCCATGCCATGGGCGCTTCCCGCTCCAAATCGTGATGAGCGGAATATACCCGCAAAAAAGGTTACATAGTTATCCATCAACTCCCCGCTTCCTATATGGCCCTCCTCGTATAGTTGCGATACCAGATAGAGTCCCATGACATCGGCCTTGGCCTCCTCAATTACCGCATAGTGTTCTCTCAGCGCCTCTCTCACGGTTCCCCGGCCATTAATGGTATTCATAACACCCATGCCATGCGCCACCTCATGAAAGGTTACATTCTCAAAAAAGGCGTCGAAAGTGATATGGCTCTGCTGGCTCTCATCAATTAGCATTTCCGATATTGGAACCAGGATATGATCAAACTTCGCCTCCATAGCATTTTTAAGCTGCAGTTTACGGTCTCCCGCCCTGCTCTTAACCTCAGGGTCGTTCGGTAAATTTACGGCAATGGTCTTTGGCCCGGCGTTACAGTCGCCCGCGTAATAGAGGGCATAGTACACCCCTATATCAGACTCCGATCCCGGCACCTCACTCTTATATTGGTCAGGCACCGGCAGCTCCCTCTGCAGGCGGGGCAGCATCTCATTAAAAGCGTCAAGTCTGGCACTCCACTCCCTGTCCTTCAGAAGAATGAGTGCCTGATGGGCCGCCTTATAGCCAAACAGCCTGTCCTCATAAGTCTCAACCGGCCCCACTATAAAGTCAATATTGGAATCTCTCATCTCCATCCAGGCAAAATCGCTGGGCTGGTAGTTATTAGATATCAGGGCTTCAGCCCTCTTGTTAAGATACCTCTTTAACCCCTCATCCTCAGCCATCCGGGCCGCACTTCTCATCATATCGGCAACCATCCAGTGCTGTTCGCGATATGCCTCAGAGTAGGGAACAGATACCAGCTTACCATAACTATCGCGTTCAATAAGGGTATAGTGGCAGCTCTTGGACTGATCTGACCAGGCCTCAAACTCCCCTACCGTCATATCGTGAGGGTAAAAGTTGGCCCCCGGCGGCTTACTCTCATACCCGGGAATTATAGGTGCGTTATCATCGAGTCTGTCCCAGGGGCCGTAGTTAATGGCCGAGTAGTCAACCTCCTCCTGAATCTCTGCGGTCTCCAGCATAGTGAAAGGGTCACCGTACGACTGGCTCCAGAATATGTTATCCATAACGGTAGCCACATCTATCAGAATACTTATTATATCACGCTCCTCATCGCTCAGCCAGCTAACATCGGCTGTAAGGGTAACCTCCTTATATTGATCGAGTTTGGCCCTCATCTCCTTAACCCTTCTCTCCTCCGGCGAAACACATCCCGGCACCATCACGGCAGCCATCAGCAACAAAAGCGGAAACCGCAAAAACATTCTCATCATTATCTGTAATTATTTTATAAGACATACTAAATCAAGGTACTGCACCCCGCCAATTTACTCTTTTACTCTTAAAACGGCAAGCGGTAATACATATTATATTGGTGGAACCGCATATCGGAGGCATAAGCGGGCACCGCCCCCGAAAAGCGGCAACCAGATGGCCCGTAACGGCAGAAGCCCCCCTGCCGGCCACCCTGATTACATATCTATGCTTTTCAGGTGACGACAGAAGGGCTTCGTGAGCCACTCGTCAGGAGTCAGCAAGACCCTGTCAGAAAGTGACAACACCTGCCAGACGCAGCTGCTCCATATAGTTCATAACATTCTCCAGACTTGTTGTTCCGGAAGACTGTGCATCGAGCATCTTCTTTATCATCAGCACAGAGTTGGTACCGTTTACCAGCCTGGCGGCCTCGGTTCTGTCAAACCTTCCGGTTATCGGGAAATTCGCCATCTCACTACGGTCTACCGCTGACATCATACCACCCAGTACATTGGGCCCCATCTTGAAAGATCCGGGTGTCAGCTGAGGAACTATACGCTCTGCCCTGCGCTCTGCAGAGGTAAGGGAGACAGAGATAGGCCTGATACCAAGAACACCGGCGCGTGCAGTCATATGAGCCGCCAGGGCATCCAGTTGGGCCTTACCAATATCGTCAACGCTCTTCTGGAGCGCCTCAATATTATCGCTTATTGCAGCCCTTGATGAGGCCATCTCATATACCGTTTCCAGAGTAGCCTTCTCATTGGCAATATGGGCTTCAAGAAGGAATACTGCCGCTTTATATCTGTCGGCCAGATTATCGCTGTTTGTATGATTTACCATCTCCATGGCTATATTAAGCTGATGTCCAAGTCGCCTGGTTGAATTCCCGGCTATCTCACCGGCAATTTTAAGTGCCATGGCATCATCAGCATTGGCAATGGTATATGCAGCTGCCGCGGCTATTACCACCGCCCTTTTGAGCTGTGTAGGATCGGCTTTGTCAACAACATCGCCCGATGTATGATACCAGAGGTCGGGCCAGGCAATCATCATAATACCCGGTATTCTCACCCCCCAGTCATTGAAAACCACATGGTCTGACGCCCCGTAGTGAGTCTCAATGCTGTAGTGGAAAGGCTCATCGGCCCCCATTGGTGCTACAATTCTGCGAGGCACCTTATGTACCATACCCCTGTTCTGTATTCTCTCCCTGTTGCCTTCGCCTACATAACGGTAGTAATTCTCCATCACATCGTTTATATAGTGGGTATTACCGAAGGTGGTTCTCATCAGGCAGAAATAGGCCTGATTAAGGCTGAGCCACTCACCCACCATATCCATATTTATATTGGCAAAGGTTCCCTTTATCTCGTCAAACCTCGAGGCAACCCATGGTCTGGTTCCGGCAAATTCGGGTCCCCATACGAAGCGTATACCTCTTTCAGGCTGGGGCAGTTTCCCCTCCTCTATCAAAGTGTTGAGAACTCTGGCGATTTCAAGAATAGCGGCGCCGCCCGACTTATTATCATTGGCACCCTGCTTCATCAGGCCCTCAAAAATATGGGCTGACAGAATAACCGCCGTAGCGTTGGGGTCTCTTCCCGGAATATGCGCCTCTACATTTTGTATCTCATTACGCTCAAAGCTCACCTCAACGCGGGCATGGGCAACTATTGTTTCACCACGCCGTAGTCTGCTTCTCAGGTACTGTCCCTCTCTTATATTCATCTGGAAGGCAAAGCCGGCCTCTATTGTCTCACCGGTTTGTGGATTTCGTACATTCCCAATTCTTCCCTGAGGTATCTGCAGCGGATCAACATAGTTTCTCGAAGTGCTTATAGCCACCACTCCGACGGCTCCCTGAAGAATAGCGTTGTTATGTATTGTTCTTACATTGCCGTGACCCACGGCTATCTTACCCTGAACATTGACATCGGCTATCTCTCCTGCAGAGCCCGATCCAACCCATACCAGTTCTGCCTCGACATCGGCACTGTTGCTCCCCTCGGTAAGGTGAAATGCATTGTCGCGATACGATACAATCTTGGTAAGGCCGGGACTGACCTCCCACAGGTCTCCCCTGATACCGTTCCACACCGGACGCTCTACCGGAATCCTCTGCAGGTAGGCTCCGGGCACCCCGTACCACTGAAGCTTATCATAGATATAGGCCGACTCCTTGAAAGTTGTATTATACTCCTCGGGGCGCCTGTTGCGGGTATAGCCGCCGGTCTCCATAATGGTAGCGAAGGCCGTCTCGCCAGATGCCTCTCCTACAATCAAGTTCATCTGCTCTTCCGGAAGGAAGGTCCAGTAGTACCATGGTGTGTACTGAGCATAGGCCAGTACTGGCAGGGCCAGCAGGGCCAGTAACACAATAAATCTCTGTCTCATTGCTATATGAATTTGGGTTAACAAATAATTATAATGGTAATAGGTTCTATTCACTCAACAGAAAGCTGGCAAGAGCCGCTTGCCTTATCTGCCCGGCAAGGAGCAGAACAGGCAATATCCGGCAATATCCGGCTGACCTCCACATAAAATCAGACACTAAAAGTACAAAATAAAGCAAGACAGGGCAGCCCTGTTAAGCAGTTTTAACACCGGACCATGAGCATGCCCCTCTTTATCAGGGCTTAACAAACCGGAATATATTGTTCTGGAAATGCTCATCCTCGCCATTGAGAAGCAGGGCCGACTGTATCATGCCAAGGTGTGAGTAGGCCTGCGGGAAGTTGCCCAGCAGATCTCCGTTCTCAACATCGATATGTTCGCTCAGAAGCCCTACATGGTTTACAGCAGCGGTTACATTCTCGAATATTATCTCTGCATCCTCTCTCCGGCCTATTCTTACAAGAGCATTTACAAGCCAGAAACTGCAGAGAACGAATGAACTTCGGGGAATGCCAAAATCATCCTCATTAATATACCTGAACATATGCCCGTTGCGACAGAGCTGCTCCCTTGTCCTGAGCACCGTACTTACATACTTCGGATCGTCAGCCTCAATAAAGCCCATCTCTTCCATCAGCAGGTTCGATGCATCAAGGGAGTCAGAGCCGTAGTGCTGCACAAAAGCTCCCACCTTTTCGCTCCATCCGTTTCTCATTATATCGCCGGCTATCTCTACGGCCAGCCCCTCCCACTCCTCAACATAAGAGCGGCGACCAAGCATATCCGCAATCTTTACACCCCTGTCAACCGCCACCCACGACATCATTTTAGAGTAGACAAAATGTCTCTCCACCCCCCTTATCTCCCATATTCCCTTGTCGGGCAGTTTCCACTGGCGGGCCACCACCGCCACCAGGCTCCTAACAAGTGTCCAGAGCTCCTCTGAGATGTCTAGAGTAGATGGAAATTTTTGCAGCGATATATATATCAGGTCTGTAAGTGTACCGTATATGTCGTGCTGCTTCTGTCGGTAGGCACCATTACCGATCCTCACAGGCGGCGAATTCATATAGCCCTTAAGCTGATCAAGAACCGCCTCTTCAAGGTCTCTCTCGCCGCGCAATCCATACATGATTTGTATATCCTCATTCTTGCCACGGTTCACATTTAGTATAAAGCGCTGAAATATTCTGGCAGAGTTCTTATGCCCCAGCTGCAGGAAGGTCTTGATAACCATTGAAGAGTCCCTTATCCAACAGAAGCGGTAATCCCAGTTTCGCGACTCGCCTATAGTCTCGGGAAGTGATGTGGTAGGAGCCGCTACCACGGCACCGGTTCTCTCATAGGTAAGCATCTTGAGGAGCAACGCGCTGCGTATAATCTTATCATTATAGAGCTTGTATCTGATGGTACGGTTAGACCAGTTCAACCAGTAGGTTTTTGTTCTCTGGTATTCAAGATACACCCTGCCAAAATCCTGTTCCACTAGCTTCTGGTTGTAGGAGACACAGAAGAATGTTCTATCCTCTACATGGAAGGGCTCCCCTTCCAGCACCCTCTTCTTATCCGCATCGGTATAGAGATATATAGATTCGTAGCGCCCCTCTGTTGTTGAGTGTTTTATATGCCGTGCCTCAATTTTTCCCCTGGTTGGCCGGGCATAGTCGAGCATGGGGTGGTAATCAGCCTTAATCACCGGCACCCCTCTCAGCACCCTTACCATCCGGTATATCTCCGGAGCATTATAGTATGATTGGTCACCATCGGTACGGTATATTGTCATAAAGTCAATAATCTCGAACGAGTAGCTCTCGCAGCTAACCGTAGTCTTCAGAATATTGGTATTGCCCACATACTGCTGACTGTATGCACACTCCCGGTCTGGAGTAATGGAAAAATAGCCCCCCTTTTCATCATCAAGAAGGCGCCCGAAAACCGAGGATGAGTCGAAGTCAGGCAGGCAGGCCCAGTCAATCGAGCCCCTTACCGAAACGAGTGCACTGCTGCGACAATTCCCAATGGCACCATAGTCTGAAATCTTCATGTACATATCAAATTATCTCTTTTATTCATTTATGGGCAAAATCAGAATGGAGTAAAACCACTTGAAGTCGCCAGACAGGAAGTGGAGCAATGCCACTTAACACAACAGCTAACGGCTAATCTGCTCCAGCAGCTGTACAAAGTCGGCACTGCTCTCCATATTAAACCGGGCCCTCTCTGACGGCTTTCCTATTTTCACAGTCGCCGCGGTACGGGGCAACACCTCAAACATATCCTCATCGGTTGTATCATCGCCTGCTGCCAGGATGAAATCGTAGTTTCTACCTTCAATATAGTTGTTTACGGCCGTCCCCTTGGTATATTCAGATGGTTTAACCTCTACTATCTTATTCCCCTTCATCAGATAAAGCTGTCTCATGGTACAGGGGTATATCAGCCTGTTAATAAGCTGGGCTACACGCATCTCTGCCAGCCAGGTGTCACTATTACGGTAGTGCCACACCACAGCGGTTCTCTTCCTCTCTATCATTGAGCCGGGAGTGGTCTCTGTTATCTCTTTCATCACCCTGATTATCTCGGGCTGCCATGACAGATCGCTTCTGAAAAGAGATATCCACTCACTGCCCATTCGTCTCATGGCGCCATGTTCGGCAAAAACGGTTATCTCCTTACCCGGTATAACAGAATCGAGAAACTCACTGTCGCGTCCACTGACTATCAGCAGGTCTGTTGAATCATCTCCGGCTATACTCTCCAGAATCTTCAGGAGTCGCTTCGGTGGAAGTGCATCCTCAGGTCTTGCTGCAAAGGGCACCAGTGTGCCGTCATAATCAAGCGCCACAAGGCGCCTCTCAGCCTTCGCAAAGGCCTCAACCACTGCCCGTGACTGTGACGGACGGAGGTACTTTTTCCGCAGATCATCCTGCCACTGATGTATCGACTCAAGTTTGTTTATAAAATTCCTGGACCATTTTGAGATATCGCTCCTTCTTATCTTCCTCTGCATTCTCATAAGCCGTCTTCTCTGCTCGGCCACCGGCATATTGAGGGCCTTGTTTATTGCTCCGGCTATCTCACCAAGATTATTCGGATTTACAACGAGGGCATCACGCAGCTGAATGGCAGCACCGGCCATCTCACTCAGAATTAGCACGCCGGCTTTACGCGCCTTGGCAGCCACATACTCTTTCGCAACCAGGTTCATCCCGTCACGAAGAGGGGTTACAAGAGCAACATCGCTCTGGTGGTAGAAGGCCGCCAGCTCCTCGAACGAGAAGTTCTTGTAAAAATAGTGGATAGGAATCCACCCCGGGCTTGAGAAAGAGCCGTTAATATTGCCTACAGCCTCATCAATGCTAACCTTAAGCTCATGGTATTTGTCGACCTTGTCGCGCGACGGCACAAGAATCATAACCATTGAGACCTTCCCGTTCCATGCAGGGAAAAGCTCCAGAAAGTACCTGAAAGCCTCAAGCCGGCGCAATATACCTTTGCTGTAGTCGAGCCTGTCTACGGTTAAAATCACCTTCCTGTCGTGATAGCGGTTGCCAAACTCTTCGGCAAAACGCTTAACCCCCTCACTCTTATAGGCATTACAGAAGCTGTCGTAGTTAATTCCCATGGGGAAGGTATCGACCGAGAAGGTGTGGCCGCGATAGTGAAACCTGTTATCATCCGACTCCACCCCCTTTATTCTGTAGAGTGCACTCACGAAGTGGCGCATGTACTCATAGGTGTGAAACCCTATCTGGTCCGCTCCCGTAACACCCTCCATCAGTTCATCCCTGTTGGCCAGAGTACGGAACAGCTCATAAGAGGGGAAAGGGATATGAAGGAAGAAGCCGATACGCACACGGGGCAGCTTCTCCCGCAGCATAGAGGGCAGAAGCATCAGATGATAGTCCTGCACCCATATAATATCATCCTCGCTGGCAAACTCCAGCACCCTGTTGGCAAACAGCCGGTTTACCTTTTTATAGGCATCCCAGAAGCGCTGATCGTGCCTCGCATAGGGATAGAAGTAGTGGAAAAGAGGCCAGAGGGTAGAGTTGCTGTAGCCGTCATAATAGAGCTCAACATCACTCCGCGAAAGGAATACAGGGTGAAAGTTGTAGCTGTCAAGCCGATTAATAAGAATATCCTCCTTATCGGCATCATCGGTATACACACCTGGCCATCCGATCCAATGTTTTTCGTACGAGCTGTCGAGCGAGTTAAGGCCTGTAGCCAACCCGCCGGCGCTCTTTTCAAAATGTATTATCTCATCCCATATCTCGGCCTTTACAGGCAACCTGTTTGAAACAATTATGAGCCTCTTCGCTTCTGATTCACTCTTCATAGTTCAAAACTCCTTTAACAGAAATCATCAGATATAACTATTCATCTCTCCAAATAGCAATGTATTCTGTACAACACAAAGATATTGAGATAACCGAAAAAACAGCAACCAACCGGAGTCTCGCGACTACACGCAACTATCTTAGTGATGGTTATTCGGTTATACGGTTATTCGATTACAGTTTAATAGTTTAGAAGTTGAGGGGTTTAGGGTGCTCGCTGCGCTCGCACGCATAGGGCATGGGGCATGGGGCATAGGGCATGGGGCATGGGGCATGGGCTCGCTGCTGTCGCAGCTCGCAGCGGAGAGCGTGAAGCGTAAAGCGTGAAGCGTAAAGCGTAAAGCGTGAAGCGTAAAGCGTAAAGAAGTGCTCACTGCGTTTGCACTTAAATATGGCTTTAAGATGTTTCGGTAACAATGAGCGCTCA
>SLNP01000109.1 GCA_007132995.1 Bacteroidales bacterium
ATATTGTATTCAGGTCGCGGAAGTTCCTGAGGACTTCTTCCATCAAGGCTGAAAGAGATGCCATCTCTGCCTGCACCAGAGGTGTCACCCCGCAACCGTGAGTCTACAGAGCCGGTTGCGGCACCCTGAGTGCCTGTTGTGTCGGTTGCTCCAGTTCCGGCAGCCACCCTGCCGGTATCCCTTGCCGTTGCAAGCGCATTACCGACCATATCACTTATCTCCTGGGCCCTTCTGCGTTCCGCCTCTTCCCTCTCTCTTCTCTCTCTCTCTTCGGCCTCTCTTCTCTCTCTCTCTTCAGCTTCTCTTCGCAGAAGTTCCTCTGCCTCGGCTCTCTGACGGGCCTCCTCTTCTGCCCTTACTCTCTCTGCTTCAGCCTGGGCCTCCCTTTCTCTGCGAGCCTGCTCTTCCTCCTCTCTTTCCTGCTCCTCATCGGCTCTCTCTACCTCATGCGACTCTTCAAAGTCCTGAGTAAGGATCTCGCGTTGCGCTGCCTGCCCGGTAGCTGGTGGCGGTATTGATGCTGCATCGGCCGACTGCACAGCAGGTTCCGTTATCTCCGCGAACCTTGGCGAGGGCTCTATTATCCCTTCACCGAAAACATCCATGCCAAAATTAACCAGCAGTCCCTCCTCTTCAGATGGAGACTCTGCTGAGAATCCGGCAAGTATAAGGATAGCTATCAGCACAATATGGAATATTATTGTGCCGATCAACCCTTTTCCTCTCTCTCTTGGGAAACGGTAAAGCCTGTATTTATCTTGGTCTTGTAGCAACTGTTACTCTGAATTGGTTTCTATTAGCAATATTCAAAACATCGACAACATGCTTCCAGGGTACATTCTCGTCGGCATGTATCGATATATATATATCCGTTTCATCTCCTATTCTCTCAATCAGCACAGCCTCAAGGTTTTCAAAGTCTACCTGCCGATCCTCAACAAAAAACCGGATATCGGGCGTTATTGAGACAGTTGTAACCGGTCTGGCTGAAGTCTGTTGTGTACCTCTTGGTAACAGCAATTTTAATGCCGTAGGGTGTATAAGAGTCGATGTAATCATAAAAAATATCAACAATAGGAACACAACATCCGACATTCCTGCCATACTGAAGCTTACACTCACCTTATTTCTTGGTTTAATCGGCATAGCTTTCCCTATTTTACAGGCTCATTTAGAATATCCATAAACTCTGTTGATGTGGCCTCAAGCTTAAATACCACCTTCTCTACCTTTACAACTAGTGTGTTGTATGCGAAATAGGCTATTATACCTACAATAAGCCCGGCCACGGTTGTTACAAGGGCTGTGTATATACCACCGCTAAGCATAGAGATATCGATATTTGCACCGGCGTTGGCCATATCATAAAAGGCCTTTATCATACCTATAACCGTACCCATAAAACCTATCATGGGTGCGGCACCTGCTGCAGTGGCAAGCACTGGCAGTCCCTTTTCGAGCTTGTATATTTCAAGCTTGCCAATGTTTTCTATGGCGGCACTGACATCATTAAGGGGCCTTCCGAGACGGCTTATACCCTTCTCGACCATTCTGGCAGCAGGGCTTTCGGTGGAACGGCACAGGGCAAGTGCCGCATCTATTTTACCATCGTATATATAGTCTTTGATTCGATCCATGAAGTTCATGTCCTCTCTGTTGGCTTTGGTAATTACATAATACCTCTCTGCAAAAATGTATATTGCAACAAATGAGAGGAGCAGGATCGGTATCATGACCCATCCACCCTTCATGGCCAGTTCAATAAAGGAGATGCTTACCTGCTCAATTTCCGGAGCGGCCTCTTCGGCAAGCTGGTTAATGTCGTTGATTGTCATATACTCTATGTTAGTATGTCGTTATTATAACGCTGCTTCTGCAGCTCTATTTCAGGGCGAAGGTATCAAAAAAAGAAAATACCGCAACCACTCCGTTTGTCGCTTTTTAACCGCGGCGGGGAAGTTATCAACAAATATTACATAGTGTCGCCTGTAACCACCTCACTGCTACTTTCGGTACCCCTGTTTCTCTCTCTCCTGAAAAGATTGAGTCTGATTCTGTCGAAATCGTGCTTGAAGAGCAGCCCGACGCCCTGTGTGTACGGAGCTGTTTCATACAAGAGATGGTTATTCGACCGGTTGAAAAAGTTGAATCTTATTTTTTCGGTTATCTTAAACTCTATATCGACATCTCCGCTGAAGGTGGTGGCAGCTGCCTGATGCTGATTGCCCGCTACATCTATATGACCGTTTATAATTATTCTGTCATCAAAGATCTGGGTCGATAGTGCCAGTTCCAGCTCATCCGGACTTATCTCGTTACCGGGCCTGTAGGTAAAGCCAACATCAAAATCGCTGCTTATCTGAGAGATCATATTGGCAAACTGGTTGAAAATAACATCGATACTGGAACCTATAGCGGATGTGCCTATTATAGATGTAGCAGTGGAGGCAGCCCCTCCGGTCATATAGGTCGGGTCGGGATAGAATTGCCTCATAACAAGAAGATATAAAAACTGAATACTAAGCTCCTCCTCTGTATTGATGGCGTTTCTCAGGTAACTTCTTGTCTGCTCATCTGCTGTTGGAAGCTGTATGTCAAAACCGATGGTAGGAGAGGTCAGATTATCAGAAAGAATAAGCACACACTCAACAGGAATCCTCTCTCTGAACCTTTCGTCATGCAGTATCTCATGCAGTGATGCATCTACCCTGTGAAATGCCCGGATATCGATATCTGCCTCGGTGATATCTCCACTCCATGATATCCTGCTTCCATCCTCAACAACAAACCGCTTGTTAAATAGGTTGCCCACCGTGAACATGTAGTCTCCGCTGCTTATTATGTAGTCGCCGTTCATTCTCAGGGGCTCTCCCGGCCTTATCCCTATGTTGAGCCTGCCTGCACCTCTCCCCCTTATTATGTCGCCGGTTCTGGGGTCAATAACGATCTGAACTTCGGCATCGGGAGTCACATTGAGATCCATACTGAGTGAGATGGAACCACCTGTTCGGCGAGCGACGGCTCTCTCCTCAATTATCACATCCGTCTGGTCGGGCGAGGTGAATATTATGAAGGGATAGTCTCCTATAGTCTGTGCAGATGCAAGGGGTACATGAAACATTGTATTCCTGTCTGTCCTTGCTGATATGTCGAACGACAGATCTCCGCCGCCCCCCCTTATTGTAACAAGACCGGTTGCGAATGCCCTTCCGTAAAACTGATCATTGTCCATGGCTGTGGTGTTAAGAACCATAGCCCTTTCGGGTCTGATAGAGAGGTTTATAGTGAAATCACTGAAATATGAGTGGTTCAGTGAGCCGCTAACACCTATTGGGTTACCTCTCACATCGGAGGCGGTAACATTATCGAATACTATTGATGAACTGGTGAAGCGGATAGAGTCATCTATATGGTACACTGTCTGAAGGTAATCTATCTTCAGAGACCCTTCGCTCAAAAACAGAGAGCCTTCAAGGTCGGGTCGGTCTGGAGATCCGGTGATATCTATCTTCCCTGACACATTTCCGGTAACCTCCGATGCGAATGATGAGAGAAGTGGGTTCAGCAGGTCTATGGGCATGGCATATGTCAGCAGAGAGAGCTCTATATCTCTCTCTGAGGGGCTATAGGTTCCCTGAAGCATGATATTCCTGATTTCGTCAACTTCGTTGTGCAGATTCAGAGACGCCAGCCCCCTGCGGCTATCCCATAGCGAGCTTATAATAATATTCCCATAGTCGTGACCGGCCATGGTAAAGTCCTCTACTATAAGGTTGTCTGTCTCTACCATCAGGTCAGAGAGTATTGATGACATAACAACCCTGCCCGATAGGGTACCTCCGAATTCGAACTCAAAGTCAGTTGCATCATCCTCTTCCTCACCAACAAGGCGGTTGAGAGAAGCGAGATCTATACCACTTATTTCTATTTTCAGCAGATCTTCAGCCCTTTCAGATACAGTACCGTTGATCATGTAGAAGTTGTCACCGCTCTCTGCCAGCAGGTTTTCAACAGTTATCTCTCCCCGCCTGTAGAGGAAGGGTGTACGCCCTACATTCCAGGGGGTACCCATTACATATATGGTTGACTCTTCAAGTGTCGCGGAAGCACTTCGTATGGTATCTTCACGGAAAAAGAGGGTAGAGAAGAAGAGTAGCCCTCTGGTGGGTGTCTCGGCATCCTCATTGTTCCACTCCATAGTTGTTGCTACGCTGTCAGTTGAGGCCATAAGGCTGGCCCGGATGTTCTCTATCGAGGGCCCTCCGGCAACGGTAAGCTCTGATGATGATATGGTAGCCTCTGAGTGGTCTGAATCTAACCGGGCAGAGAGAGCGAAGCTCTCCATGCTGTTGTTTCTGAAAGAGACTCTGTCAGAGACCAGTGATAGCAATATCTCCTCTTCAGGATCGTACTCTACAGAGGCAATTGTACCTCCGGCTATTGTGAGACCGGTCTGCAGAAACATGTTTATTGTGTCGGTATCCAGAAACTCTATTGTTGCAACAAATTTGTTTTCCGGTAATCTCTCTTTTTCCGGCTTGTCGAACTGTGATGGAATAAGTGAGGCCGCTACAGATGCAAGGTCTGTGGGAATTTGACCAAAATTGGCCTCGCCGGTAACCGATGCCCTCAGAAAGTCTGTGTCAATCTCAATAAAGGGACTGTTATCTTCGTAAAACCTTCTTATAAGACCTCTCTCTACAGTGAGCGGAACATCAAATCGTCTAAGATACAGCTCTTCCAGGTGTATAGCCCCGGTCATACCGGAGATGTCCGTTCCGGTAAAAGATGCCCTTATTCGTGCACCGGCAGCTGAGTTGGAGTCGGCCTTGTCAATGTTAAGAGCATACAGGTTTGCATAGGGAAGGTCAAGTGAGAAATCGAATTCTGCTGTATCACTTTCGAAGTTTACCAGGCCGGTAAAATCGAAGCTGAGATTCTCCTCGCTTATGCCTACCGACCCATTCCACATCTTCTCGGTAAACTCTCCGTTAAGTACTATGTTGTTGTAAGTGTAGTCGTTAAATAAAAGGGTGTCGATGCTGCCCGATATTGAGGCATCGAACTCCCGGAAAGACTCCGTTCTGCCATCAATAGAGATATTGAAGCTGGACTTGCCTATAGTTTTACTTCCTGTTAAAATTCCAAGATCTATGTTGTCACCACCCAACTCTCCCTCAAAAAGATATCTGTTGTCGGCAGTTGGTTTCAGGGCCATATCGGTGAAGAGGTTGCCGGCACCCGTAGAGAGTCTTCCGTATGTTACGAAGTCGGTTGTGAAGCCTGAGAAGGTTCCTGAGAATAGTATCGGCCCTGTCTTCTCAGCGATATCAGCAGGGATTACTCCCTCCTGAACCACTCCCAGCAACTTTAGTTCGGAGAGATCTGTTGTGAGATCCTTCACATTGATGTAGATGTAGGAGTTGTCTATATCAGGCAGCCCGGATAAGTCAAAGTCGCACTCTATACGGCTTTTCTCTCCTCCTGTTAGTACGATATTCCTGCCCCTTAGCTCTGTCAGGGGGCCACGGAAGTTACCAGTTACCATAATCCTGCCACTCTCAATATCTGATGCTTCGGGAACAAAATAGCCCAGATCGTATGGTGACAATTCGGTATCCCGTAGCACTATATCCATCGATACATCCTGATCGAAGTTTCTGAATGCATTCTCTTCATGATGATTGAAAGCTATCCTCTCACCTTTTATTAATGAGGTGGTTGTCTCGATTTCTACATCACCGAACATCAGCCTATCCTGACAGATACTAAGATCAAAGGAGGCGCGTCTGGCACGGAAACCACTCTTCTCAGTAAAAGAGGCTCTGTAGAGTGACATAGATACGGTGTCATTTCTGACCATGAAATTCTCCAGGGTGGCATCTATATCCGATATTGACATATCATTGAAATCTATACTGCCCGGCTCTCTAATCTGATCATCGGGAGGTGAGATAATATTTACCCTGCCCCTTGTTACAGATATCTGGTCAATCAGCAGAGAGAAGGGGCTCTTTTCATCATCCTGATCCCGCTCTCTCTCCAGATGGCTGAGGTACCATCTCAGGTTGGTCTCATCACTCTCATCCTTGATGATTTTGAAAACCGGCTCTCTGATTGTAACTTTTGAAAGCGATATTTGTGACCCTTTCTGCTCAATGCTTCTGATTCTGACCCTTGCCTCTTTGGTGTAGAGGAGAGTGTCGGAGTTCTGATCCAGAAGCAGAATATCCTTAACAGAGAGGTTGTTGAAAAAACGGAAGTGAATAGAGCCAACCGATATTGTGGCATCTATTCTCCTGCCCATCTGGTTTGTGAGTTGACGGACAAGCGCTGTCTGCACTACCGGAAGCTGTATAAGAAGAGCCAGAAGCAGTGGCAAGATTACAACTGCTGCCATAATCGCAATAACTATCCTGTATCTTTTTTTTATACTTTTGGACATTTAAAGGTCACTCCTTTTTTACGATTTCAAATTAACCCAAAAAAGGGCTGAAAACAAAGCGCAGATGAGTATAACAATACTTGGCATTGAGTCATCATGCGACGACACGGCTGCGGCTGTTGTTCGTGATGGCTTCATGCTCTCCAATATTATTGCAGGCCAGGATGTACATAAGAGATACGGCGGTGTTGTTCCCGAAATTGCCTCCAGAGAACATCAGGCAAATATTGTGCCTGTTACAGATATGGCTATCTCGTCAGCGGGTATTGACCCCTCCGGAATTGATGCAATAGCATACACAAGAGGCCCCGGACTACTTGGCTCTCTGCTTGTTGGTTCATCTTTTGCAAAGGGGCTCTCCCTCTCACTGGGTGTACCCCTCATAGAGGTAAATCATCTTCCCGCACATATTCTGGTACACTTTATCAAGGATGTTGAGGAAGAACGGAGTTTCCCGGGTTTTCCCTTCCTTGCGCTTGTGGTCTCCGGTGGGCATACACAGCTTGTTATTGTAAGAGATCATCTTGAAATGGAGATAATTGGTGAGACCACTGATGATGCTGCCGGTGAGGCCTTTGACAAGTGTGCGAAGGTGATGGGGCTTGATTACCCGGGCGGGCCATTGATTGACAGATTGGCAAAGGATGGCGACGGGTCGGCCTTCAGTTTCAATATTCCTGTGGTTGACGGTCTGGATTTTAGTTTCAGTGGTCTGAAAACAAGCTTTTTGTATTCTCTGAGAAAATGGGTATCAGAGAATCCCGACTTTGTAGAGAGTAATATAAATGATCTATCGGCAAGTATACAGAGTGCTATTGTTAAGATATTGACCGCAAAACTGATGAGAGCCTCAGAGCAGACAGGTATAAGGGAGATAGTACTGGCAGGAGGTGTTGCAGCCAACAGCGGTTTACGCCGGTCGCTTATGGCTATCTCGGCAGAAAAAGGGTGGAGGCTCTATCTGCCTGATTTGAAGTTTACTACAGATAATGCCGCTATGATAGCCATAACAGGCTATTATAAATACCTTAAGGGTGATTTTTCTTCTCTCGGGGTATCGCCAATGTCGAGATTCCCGATATGATTATGGTTGCTTTCCGGTATCAACCGATTCCGATTGCCGTAAAATTACTATATTCGCAATCGGGGAATATCTTTTGGCGTGATGATGCCATAAGGCGGATGGAGACTGACCGTTTCAATATACTGACATGTTGTTATACAAGAAAAAGAAGAGCAGGAGTTCACCTGAGGTGTCTCTTGATCCAGCAGGATTTATAAAGATAAAGGGAAGATCTATACTTGAGAATTGTGCAGGTTTTTATGACCCGATTGTTGAGTGGCTCAACAGGTATGTCGAAGAGCCCGCGGAACTTACATGCGTGGATATCGACCTGGAGTACTTTAACAGTGCTACGGCAAAATATATTATCACTATCCTTCAGCGTCTCTCTACGGTTGCATTTAAGGATAAAAAGATAAGGGTTAACTGGTATTATGAGGATGGCGATGAGGATATCCTGGAGAGGGGAGAGTATATCTCGTCTGTTCTGGAGCTTGAGTTCAATTACATAATGGTAACAGATTAATCACCTTCTCTATCTGCACTTGTTATTGCAGATAGCCCTGCTCTGGCCGGCATATAAATAATGTTTGGTTCTGCTGGTGCCTGAGGCAGGTTGGCATAAAGTTTCCTTTTACAGCTTTTGGCCTTGGCCCAAAGTCTTCTCTCTCAACTTTTGGCCTTGTCCCAAATTTTGGCTTTCTACCTTTGCTTAACCAATATTACTATCTCACCTTTTTTTGCTTGGACCTAAAAGTGGGCTTCCACCTTTTTTGCTTGACCAAAAAA
>SLNP01000022.1 GCA_007132995.1 Bacteroidales bacterium
GGTTTATTACCTTCTCTCTGAGCATCGGGTATACCGAGTCGGCGATAACCCTAAGCATACGGCTCTCCATCTCCTGTACAAACTCATCAAGCCACCCTGCCTCCTCAACCTTTTTGAATAGGGTGTAATCGGACAGCAGGCTTATGATCATTCCTGTTCTTCCCGGAGGAACCAATGTCCTGTCTTTCAATCCGGGGATCGATATCTCGAAGGTATTAAGCGAAACGAATCTTTCGAGCCATCCGAGCACCTGCTCTTTGCTGCTATTATCAAAATTATCGATCAGCTCTGCCAGTTCCCTGCGGTGCGTCTCACCGAGACCCTGCCTCGACGGGGTATAGAAGAAGTGACCGGAGGCTATTGCGGCGAAGCTCTCAAGAGGTTCATCTACTTCGAGGAAGAGGGTGAAGACCGACTCACCGCCTCTGCTGCTCATTATCTTCTTCCGCACATCTTCAACCCTCACCTTTACATCATCGGCCAGCGTCCCTGTGTCGGTTATATTGTAGAGGGATTTAAGATCGGCTGCCCAGATAAGGTTGTTGTAGTGCCAGGTATCGCCATTATTATCGGTAACGGTTTTTTCTGCCGGGGAGAGGGCGGTAACCGTGGTGCCTCTTTTTATATCGCCGCCTAGTTCTGCTATTTTTTTCTCCAGTACCTGCGATAGTCTTCCGACACCTCCGGTTGGATAGAAATAGTCGAGGTAGAGTGAGAAGTAGCTCAGGGCGAAGAAGGTGGGGGTGTTTTTGAAAAAGTGCTGCGAGATAATATCGTTCAGCGAGCGGTTTGTTATTACGGAGCTGAGATACTCCTCTACCGGCAGTGACATCTTGTTTATCTTTCCTACGGCAAGGAGAAACCGGGGCATCCAGGGAAGAAGCTTTCTGAAGATAAAGGCGGTGTCGCGCTTCAGGTCCTTAAAGAGTGGATTCTCAACGCCGTACAGCACATCCATCTGCTTCATTATTTTGCGGATGGTTTTTATCACTGCATCGACCTCCCCCTCGTTGCCGGGATAGAGTCGTTTGAGCATATCGCTGTATTCAGTCAGGCTTTCAACACTCTCTATCCTTAGAATCTCCTTCTCAATGCCTACCGAAACCTCGCTCTTTACCACCGGCAGATCTATATTGAGATCTTTCAGCATGGGTAGTATGATGCCGGCATCTTCCAGTGCCCTTACCCCGGCATCAAAATGGAAGCCATTGCGTGTGAAGGAGTTTACCAGTCCGCCCAGCTCCCTGTTCTTCTCTATCAGCAGCACTTTTTGTCCTGCGCGGGCCAGATATACCGTTGCCGTTAATCCGGCTATCCCGCCGCCAACAACTACTGTATCGTAACTTCTTTCAGTCATAGCATCTCTTTGGACAACCTATGGTTCAGCCTGAATTTTGCGCTCCTTCAGTCCGGTCATCTTCAGCGTCACCTCCCAAAGCTCAGCTGCCACCTCGCGGTCAACGGCAGGAGGTGCCGGTTCCTCCAAAGTGGTGAGGTTAAAGAATTTTCCTGTAACACCGTCAACCTCCTTCGAAACACCCAGATAGTAGAGTGCTTCGGCTGATATATCGGCCGATTTAAGGGTTTTGTCGAAGAAGTTTCGCTTGAACCAGCGGTAGAGGGGTCCGTTCTCCTGTCCTGTTTCGGTTTTTACCGCCCCCGGGTGCATGGTGTTGATGGTTACCCCTGAACCTTCAAGTTTGTCGGCAAAGATGAGCATCGATAGCAGCTGGGCTGTCTTGGCCGATCCGTAACTCTTCAGTCCGGAGAACCTCCGCCTCTCCCAGTTCAGATCGTCGAGCCTCAGTCCCCACACCGCAAAGCGATGACCTTCAGAGCCGACCATTATGACTCTTGCGCTCTCCTGTGCTTTCAGCTTATCAAGAAGCAGGTAGTTCATTATAAAAGAGGAGAGGTAGTGAACGGAAAAGACCTTCTCAAAACCATCGTCTGTAAGTTCGCGCCGGGTGAGGTAGACACCTGCATTGTGGATTATCAGGTCGATGGGGCTGCTTAGCTCTGCCAGCTCTTGAGAGACATGTAAGATATCGGCCATGCGGCTCAGATCGGCAATCAGGTAGTCACATTTGACACCAAATTCGCTCTCTAT
This sequence comes from Bacteroidales bacterium, assembly GCA_007132995.1. Classification (GTDB taxonomy): domain Bacteria; phylum Bacteroidota; class Bacteroidia; order Bacteroidales; family VadinHA17; genus SLNP01. Next base: position 2,111 of record SLNP01000022.1, read on the forward strand.
CTCATTGCGCAGCTTTTCCGATTTCTCCTGGTTTCTGTTTATGCATAGCAGATTAGCACCTTGCGATGCGAATTTCCTGGCGGTGGTGTAGCCGATGCCCGATGTGGCACCTGTTATTACCACCAGCATACCTTTGGCCTGGTCGGCACATATGGCAGCATCTCTGCGGTTGTTTCTTATCATCGCAAAGATGTTCGACCACTGGTACTGTCGGAAGTACTGGGCTCTTTTTCTTCTCATTTTATGCGGTTAACCAAATTTTCTTTTGAGAAACCTGCGGTACATTTTCCCGAAACGGGGGATGTTATTAAAGATATCGCCCCACAGATCGTAATAATCGCGCTGCTCAATTATCAGCCCATCGTCCGACAGCACCAGTTTCGTTGAGCCGTACATTGGGGTGTTGGGATACTTTTTGAACATCAAGGTCATCACCCAGTCGAACATAATAACATTGTCGTTTTGGGCCATAGCCAGAATCTCCATCTGCAGCTGCTTTGTCCGTTTGGTAAGACGGTTGCACATGGCGATAAAATCGTCCAGCCCCTCGATTCGCTGAATGGTATCCTGAAATACGATATCCTTATGGTAGTACTTGAAAATATGCGACCAGTCGGGTCTCCCTTCACGGTTATAGGTTTGCGACCACAGCTCCTTTACGGTATCCATATTCAGGGGAACTCTCTCCTGGTCAGCTTCAGCTACTTGCTCTTCCTGCCTGTTCATACTCCGGTTATAATTCTATAGTTGAAGTAAACCACATATAGTATATTCATACCAGGTGAATTAGATGTGGGGCTAAGCATCAAAAATAGCAGTAAAAACCGATTTTCCAATCGAGCCGCTTTGGTGTCTCATGGTTCTGTTGAAGCAGCCGATCGTCCTATCTATTGTGTATATTGCTGCAGGGCAGGGTAAAGAAAAAGGTTGACCCCACACCGGGTTCACTCTCAACCCATATTTCACCACCAAGCATTTCGACATAAGCTTTTGCTATTGATAGTCCAAGTCCCGCACCCTGATAGGCCATCGGGTTGTCGATATCGGCCTGTATAAAGCGTTCAAAGATGGCTTGCTGACGCTCCTGAGCTATTCCGATACCGGTATCTTTAACATGAAACTCAATATGGTCATCTTTGCGTGCAGATCCGATCTCTATCCCTCCTCTCTCGGTGTATTTGATGGCATTTTTTACCAGGTTGGTCAGTATAGCAGTAACCTTTTCATGATCGGTGCTTATTGCAGCATCACGGTCTGTCAGTGAACTGACAACAGAGAGGCTGATGCCTGCGGCTTCTGCTTCCGGTTTGAAGAATTCAAGGATGTAACCGTTAATCTCGTTTATGTTCGACGCGGATACTCTCACTTTCATGAGATCTGCCTCTATCTTTGAGATATCTACTATGTCATTGATGATGTTGAGCATTCTCTTGCCACTCTTATTGATGATATCGATGTAGTTTTGTTGCTCATCATCCGATAGTTGTGGTTCCTTCAATAGCCCGGCAAAGCCCAGTATGCCATTCATTGGGGTTCGTATCTCGTGACTCATATTAGCCAGAAATGCTGACTTAAGACGGTCGCTCTCTTCAGCCTTCTCTTTGGCTATTATGAACTCTTCTTCCCGCTCCTTCTCTTTTGTGATATCACGAAACTCTGCTGCCCTTACAGTTTTACCCATGTATGGGATATTCCTTGCCTGAATTCGTACATGGTACTCGTGGCCATCCTTGTGCAAGCCTTTGGCCTCATAAGGCTTCTCATATCCTCTCTCTATGTTGTGTATTGCGATAGGCCTGGAATCTTCAGTAAGCAACATAAGGCCATTCATGCCTGTAAGCTCCTCCTTCGGATAGCCTGTTATATCTGAAAGACCCTGGTTGCAATCGATAATAACTCCTTTGTCATGAATGAGTATCCCACCGAAACTGGCATTATGGAGTGCTACAAATCGCGCCTGACTCTCTTCGGCACTATTTATGGCTCTCACCAAGTCTTCAAAGACCCGGGCACGCTCGAGGGCCAGGTTAATATGGTTTGACAGATACTCAAGTATCTCTATGCTGTTTGTATCGAATGCCTCAGCGTTGTTATAACTTTGAACAACGATAGCCCCTATTATCTTCTGATCTCTGAAAACAGGAACACCAAGCCATGCTTCACATATTGAGCCGGTTTGAGTGACTTCGCCTCTTTCGATTAAATCTTTAATCTCACTTTTCTTTAGCAGAACCGACTCTTTCCTTTTCAATACCAGTCCGGTTACAGACCCATCTACCGGCCATTGCTTAATAAGATCTTTCTGGTCTTTTTCAAAAGGAGCAGAGAAGAGGCCTCTCTCTTCATCGTAGAGGGCAACATAGAAATTGGAGGTGTCAACCAGTTGGGAGAGATGCTTCTCCAGAGATTTGATAAGGTCATGCAGGTTAAAATTGACCACCATCTCATTGGCAATCTGGTAAAAGGTCTGTTGCTTCAGTTGTGCCTGCTTCTGTTCGGTTATATCTATTGCCACCTCCAGTCGTACCAGCCTGCCGTCTGTCCATCGAATTGCGCTGTCGCGTATGGCATACCACCTGTTGTTTACCTTGTTCCGGAACTCCCACTCATACACACCTGAAGGATTGCCCTCGCGGTCAAGAAGCTTGTTGTTGGTGCAAAAAGAGCATGGCTCGTCGAAGCCCTGTAGTTCCTTGTGGCACTTCTTTCCTTTAATATCTTCATCCCATACCTTTAGTCCAAACTCATTTATAAAGAGCAGTTCATGGCTCTCCATATCGGCAATATAGATGAATGCATTGATCCCATTCAAAATTGTAAGCAGTTGCTCTTTTGATTTTTTAACCTCGAGTTCTGCCAGTTTGCGTTCGGTGATATTGCGACCGATGCCTACCAACCCCTGTACCTCTCCACTACTGTCTTTTATTGGCGACAGCGATGTCTGGAAATAGAACTTACCACTATCATTTGTTACCGACCATTCATAAACTACAAACTCTCCGGTTAATGCTTTTGCATTGGCCTCTTCGTGTACTTCAGGATTAGCATCTGCGCCCAGTATTTCACGGGTTGTTTTACCAAGGAAGAAATCGGGAGTTACTCCCATCTGCTCCACCCATGGACCGTATACTCCGGTATGACGCTGCTCTCTGTCGAGTGTATAGGCTGTCTCCTGCATTGAGGCCATGATGTTTCTGAAGCGCTCTTCACTCTCCTCCAGTGCCTTCTGGCTCTTTTTCCGCTCCACCTCTTTCCATACCCCGTCCATGAGTAGCTGCAGTTGAAGCACATCATAGTTGTTGTAATCACTCTCTTTATTGGCAACGCCGACTACGGCTACAATCTCATTGTCGACAAAGATCGGTACAGTAAGGTATTTTTTAAGCGGAGCGTGCCCCTCCGGATATCCCTTCTTTAGAGGGCCCTTTGCCTGAAAATCATTATCGATAATCTCCCTGCGTTGGCGTACCGCCTCACCCCAAAGTCCGGTCTTCTCAAGCTGATAAATGGTTTGTGGCTCTATAACAGAACATTGCTCTAATACCCCTTTCGACCATGTGTTGAGGGTAAACTCCTTTGTCTGTTCGCTGTAAAAATAGATATATCCTATTCTGCTTTCAGTCAGCTGTATGGCTTCATCAAGGGCATAATCCAGGAAATCTTGTATGTTATCGGTTTGATGCTGAAGTATGCGTATATGGCTCTGTAGCCTGAGCTCATTATTCTTTGCCTCATTGTAGAGATGAATATTGTGTAATACCTGAGCAGCCTGATCGGCAAAGCCCTTCAGTAGCGAAATCTCTTCTTCAACAAAGTCATATCTCCGGCCAACCGAAGAGAGAATCAGTACACCGTAAGTATCCTCTTTTAGTTTAATTGGCAGATATAGATTAGAGGTGAGGTTCCTGATTTCCACTACCTCTCTTTCAGACCTTGTTAGTTTAGCAGTGGAGGCGTCCTGCATAATAACAGATTCACCGGTTATTAACGCTTTTTCTATTCGTGGGTGATCTTTAATTGTTGCGATGCGATAGGCTTCAGGAAAATCGGGTGGCAGGGCTGGTGTGGCAGATATCAGTTTTATCGTATTGTCATTGTTTTTGATATATATGGCTCCACTATCCAGATCCATAGTTTTGGTAGCATCATCTACAATCATCTGCATTGCTTTGTCATGATCCAATGAACTGGTAATTGAACGGCTTATCTGCAGAAATGATTCGATCCTATTCAGATGTTCTCTGAGTTTCCCATCAGTCTGTTTGAGCTCTGTGATGTCGGTAAAGACGGTCGAAAAGTAATACCTCCTGTCAGAGTAGGCCTGTACCTTATACCAGGCGTCGAGCGGCATTGAGTACTGCTCAAATTCAGACGCCCCGCCATTAATAGCGATGTCGCCATAGTACTCTATCCAGTTAAAAACATCACTATTTATACCGGGAAGTACCTCTAAAACCGTTTTTCCGATGATATCTCTGGCCTTCAGGCCGGTAATGCGCTCAAAGGCACCATTGACCTCAAGATATTCGTAGTCGACCGGTTTACCCTTCTCATCAACTATTATTTTATGAAACGCGTAGCCAAAAGGGGCGTTCATAATAATTGATCTGTACTCTTTATAATCAATACCCTTCCCCATATTAATACTGCGTTTTGGCGGCATTGCCACTTTTGGCATCGGCATATTTCCCCATTTTTTGTCGCAGCTGCGCACCAGCCATACCGCCTTGTGCGCAATTCAAAAAGGAGAGGCCGCCAGATGGCTCCCTTTACCTTACTGCTACACCGTAAAATTAGTTATTTTTATCAAAAATAATACCCTGTCAGGCCCGGTTTTTATCCCCGCCTTTTGAACCAGTTAACCGGATTCATCTGTTTTTTGTATCGGGTAAATATCTCCCTTCCTGCCAGCAGACCACCGGCCCAAAAGACAACCTGCATAATAACATAGCTTGCAGTAGCCCCCACCACCTTTACTCTGGTGGGCAGATCTAGCAGGGGAATGATAAAGATAAGGGCAAAGAAGAGTCCTGAAAAGATCATCAGGAAAATACCAAGCTTTATTCGGAAATGTTTGGGGCTTTTTTTCATCCTCTTATTTGCCGGTAAAAGTAGCAAATTAATTGCTATAGTTTGCTCGCTTCGCTCGCACTAAAAAAAGCTTTAAGATGTTTCGGGAAAAATGTGCCCTTGCCCCCAGTACGGGCTGTGTGTTGATCATGCATAACGGACAGATTCTCTTATTACGGGTGGTTTTGTGAGCATGTAAGACAGATCTGCCTCATTAGCAGTTCTGTGTAATCAGCGAGTCGATTATATTTGGCCTTAAGCGGGTTCGGGGTAAGAGTCTGATCGGAGGGCAGCAATAGTAGTATGCTACAAATATGATATACGGTTAGCGTTACTGTCTGAGGTCTGCGCAGCAGACCGAGTTGTAACGCGGTGTGCTGCCCGCAGTGAAGACTCCCCGAAACCGCTTTAGCCTTGACTTTTTTTGCTACTTTTTTGGTCTAAGCAAAAAAAGTAGAAGAGAGAGCTTTGGCCCGTCAAAAAAGTTATAAATGAGCACTTTGGGTCAAGCCAAAAGAACAAGAGAGCACAGTATCCTGTCGCAAATGCAAAAAGAAGAGTAGGGCATTGTGGGCTCGCTGCGCTTGCCCCGTTGCTACGATCCCGGATCCGGGGTAGGGGAGTGGCCTGGCCTGGTCTGGCAATATGACCTGGAACCACTAACTATTGTGACCGCGAGCTGTGCGTTCGCTCGCTGAATGTTTTTCTGCAACAATATAACAGGCAGTTAATGTGTGAAATACCTCTTCGCGCTCAATTATCTGAATATTTTGATTTGATACAATTTCGGTTAAATCGACAATCTTCAATCTGTTCATGAAGCCCGGAATTAGCCTCAGCTTTGTTAAGAGGAAAACGGGATAGAATCGTAATTTGGTCAAGAAATCCGTCCTCTCGGCCATGCACGGTGTCGATGAAATGAACAGGCCTCCCGGCTTTAATA
>SLNP01000050.1 GCA_007132995.1 Bacteroidales bacterium
ACGCGGACGGCTTCACTATAAAACCGATCCCCAAACTCACTGAAGCCTTGACCTTTTGTCAACTTTTGGGTCAAGCCAAAAGTTGAGAGAAAAAACTTTTAGTCCAAGCAAAAAAAGGTGAAAGAGAAATACTGGTCAAGCAAAGGTAGAAAGCCAAAATTTTGGTCAAGGCCAAAAGTTGAGAGAGAAATACTGGTCAAGCAAAGGTAGAAAGCCAAAATCTTGGCCAAGGCCAAAAGTTGAGAGAGAGCTTTTGGCCCGTCAAAAAAGTTAGAAATCAGCACTTTTGGTCAAGCTCAAAGGCAAAAAGCCAAACCGAAGACACTATGCAGGGAGCTTCAGACCGGAGGGCTACCTGATATAACGCCGGTTACGGAAAGAGATCTGGCGTATTGCCTGATTGAGAGAGGCAGATGTTCTTATCACCATCTCAATATCGGCGGGAAAGGGAACAGGCTCTGCCGTTAAACTCTCCCGCTGTTCGGCCGAGAGCGCAGCGGTATCTCCTATTGCCCGTGCAGAGACATGGCGGAAAGTAGATGAGGCCCCGATAGGATCGCGCTTTATAACCCTGTTCGGATTCATCTCAATTATCTCAATATCCCCATCAATCTGGCACACCTTCTCCTGTATGGTCTCAATCAATGCGCACTGCAGAGTCCGGAATCTGGGTATTCTGATATCGTTGCCAAGCGAGTCTCTCATAACATTGCCATTACTGTCGAGCTTATAGGTAAACCCATCCTCAACCTCGCGGCGCACCAGGGTATCACGCTGAAACTGATTATCAGGACTGACGGCAACGCTTTTCAGATTCACATACACCAGATAGTCATATGTGGTATTGGGGTCGAGATGCTCTGTATGGTACTCAACCCATTCGCTGTTGAGCCTCGGCAAATCAAGGGTAAGAAGCTCTGCCTTAAAGGCGGGAGGAAAGTTTATGATAGAGTGGTTCTGTACGGTCATAAGTACCCGGCTCATACCCCTGGCTCTCGACTCATATATCAGTCTGTCAATATCAGGGTAGTCGCCGACATACTCTCTGGCTCTGATAAACTGATAGTAGGCCTGCCGGCAAGACTCTTTGGTCTCATTCTCCATAAGCCTTATACCGTCCTCATAGTAAAAGTCAGCCGCCTTCCGTTTGGCTTTTACCATCTCGGCCATATAGTCAACATACTCGAAATCGATTGTACTGTCGCCAACCCTCAGGGGTGTAACCGTTCTGACTTCAGACTGACGATCATGCATCCTCTGGTACAGCAGATATATCTCGTCGTAGCTTGCCGGACGGTTCTCCATCTTCAGCAGCCTTATTCTCTCACTATCTCTCTCGTTAGCGATTCTATAGGCTTGAACAAGTATCTCCGCCTCGCTACTCTTCCCGGGATTCCTTCTCAGCTCTCTTACGGCATGCATAACCGCCGCATCATAGTTGCCATCTCTCATGTACCGTCTCGATGAGGCACAGCCGGGCATTACAAGAATGCCTACCAGTAATATCAGTAAAATTCTGTTCATGACAAGCATGGTTTGGTTCTGACCGGGCCCGCACCTCTTTAGCATTTAGCACGCGACAGTATCACCGGAACTATCCGAATGCTAAGGTATAACGGCCACTATTTCAAAAAAACCCCCGGCCTTGACCGGGGGTTATTCTCTATATGTTTTCTAACGCAGTGTAAAGTTAACAGGTATTGTAAACCTGACCCTTACGGGCCTCTCTCGCTGACGGCCGGGCGACCATGCAGGCGATGATGACACAACCCTTACAGCCTCCTGGTCAAGCACCGGGTGTACACCCCTTACAACCTCAACATTCGAAACGGTTCCATCTGCCTCGACCACGAAGCTGACCATAACCCTTCCCTGAAGGCTACCCTCTATAGCTAGTGGCGGATAGACTATCCTGTCCTGAACCCATCTGTTGAACTCATTGACATCACTACCACGGAAAGTAGGCATATGCTCTACTATAATGAAAGCCTCTTCTTCCTCTTCCTCCTCTTCACGCGTAACCTCAAAGGTACGCATGGCGATCTCCTCATCGAAGGTCATCCTGTCATCGAAGAAGACAACCTGGTCATCAACCTGAACTTCGTTATCGACAATTTCAAATATGTCGGTGACATTCACCTCAGGCGGTGCCTCAGGCTGAATCTCCTCCTGCTCTGTCTGAGGTATCAACTCCTCCTCAATCGCCTCCTCAATTGGTGCAGCAAAAGCACTCTCCTGCCTCTCAACAGTTGTCCATTCAAAGGCAATAAGAAGCAGGGCTATGGCTATTGCAAGACCCAGCTGGAAGAATGTGGTTTTACTCTTCTCAAGATCGGCCTTCGGGTTTTTTTTAATATCCATCGTTTCTCTCTTTTAAGGGCTGTTACTTATATCTCACTCAAACATATGTCCGGGCAGCTTCCCGGAAACAGATTCTGCAAATTTAAGCAAATCTTCTTTATTGCAAAAAAAATGTCCCGGAAGCGAAACTCCCTCCTTAGCTCATCTCACAGCAAAAGATGTCAACGGCTCTATGGTCTCTCGCTAATACCGCGGGCATATTCCTGCGCAAAAGCTCAATTGAAATCATTTTTTTATATATTTGCGCAGAATTCTGCCGGGGATATAGCTCAGTTGGCTAGAGCGCGTGACTGGCAGTCACGAGGTCAGGGGTTCGACTCCCCTTATCTCCACTCAAAAGACCGGAAGCTTACTCAAAGGCTTCCGGTTTTTGTATGAGGCTGCCTCTCTGTAGCAGACCCACTCTCTGATGCCCACTCTCAGCCATACCTGAAGCTCAACAGGCAGCCAACACCTCTTCTCTGAGTTTCAAAGAACCTGATGTCGGAATCTTCACGACACCCCTCTGATACTGTAATTTGCAAAAATCATGCCGCAAAACATAAATTTTTTTACCTCTCTGCCCCTGCCCCGGTTTCAGGAAATGAATAAATAGTTAGCTTTGAATCTGAAAACTACCCGCTGATACTATTTGTATCGCTATATCTTTATTTTACAAACAAACAACAGACCTATGAAAAGAAAAGAGATTATTATGCTTTTGCCGCTGCTTCTGGCATCTCTGCTGATCTCTTCAGCACAGGAGAAACAACCGGCAATAACGCCTGACGATTACAAGGGGTGGCAAAACCTTGGAGGCTACACAATTTCAGATGACGGCAACTGGGTGGCATGGACAGTGAGAATAACAGAAAAGGATGACTCCCTGCACATAGTCAATACCCGCACCGGAGTACGCTACAGCTATGCCAACGCCACCAACATCGCCTTCTCTCCCAACTCAGAATGGGCTTCGATGAGAGTCGGATTCCCGGAAGAGGAGATCGAGAAGATGAGGGAGCAGAGACAATCTATCAGGCACAAGGAGCGGATACTCAATCTTGACAATGGCAGCATCAGGGTGCTCGACAACATTGAGTCCTCTACCTTCTCACGCGACGGATCGCACCTCATACTATCGGGATATGCCGGTGAGGAGAGAACAAGAGACATATGGCTCTTCAGCTTGACAACAGAGAGGCTGAGAAACATGGCAAACATAGCCGAACTCTCACTGAACCGCAAAGGCGATCGCCTGGCATATATTGTGAGCGCAGATGGCAAGAAGGGCAACGGAGTTGAGCTACTCAACCTTGCCGACTACTCGGTGGCCTTCCTTGATAACGACACAGCACTTTACAGAAGCCTTGTGTGGGAGAGAGAAGGAAACGCACTGGCATTCATGAAAGAGTTTAATGACACCATACACACTGAAGCCAATTTTGAGATTTTTGCTGTAAGGGATATCTACGGCCGTACAGAGATCTCTGTACTCAATCCGGTTGAGAACGGCGACATGCCCGAAGGGCTGCGCATAAGCCAGAACTACAGGCCAAGGTGGTCGGACGATTTGAGCAGGATATTTTTCGGGGCCGACCAGTGGACGGTAAAACCTGACAATGAGGGCCGGGAGCGCTCCTCATCTGACGACCTGCCGGGGGTAGATGTATGGCACTGGCTCGACGACCCGGTGCAACCCAGGCAACAGAACACCTACAACAGCGACAGGAATTACACCTACCTCTTAACATGGAATATTGCACCGGACAATATTATCAGGATTACAGACGATGAACTGACCCATGCAACCATAACAGGTGACGGAAAACATGCAGTAGCCAGGAATACAAACCTCTACAGGCCCGCTTTCAGGGATCAGTATTTTGACTTCTATCTTGTAAACAGCGCAACGGGCCAGCGCACTCTTCTGAAGGAGAGGTTTCGCTCAATTGCAGGGAGCTCGCCCGACGGCAACTACCTTCTCTATTTTGATGACGGCAACTGGTGGGTATATGATATCTCAAGAGAGAGTCACAACAACATTACCAAAGATATACCTACAACATTCAGCAACACCCGTTATGACGGCCCCCGCGATATACCGCCACCATTCGGTATAGCAGGATGGACGAAAAACGACAGGGAGATACTGATTTATGATGAGTACGACATATGGAGAGTAGCGGCAGACGGATCGGAAGCCGAGAGAATTACAGGTGGCGAAGAAGAGAGCATCAGATATCGCCTTACCCGTGTAGATATGGAAGATCCTTTTATTGATCTCTCTGCAGATATCTATCTCACAATGTTTGGCGACAAGGATAAGCGAAGCGGCTATTACCGCATACCGTCCAGAGGAAGACAGGGTCGCCTTATATATGAGGAGAGGTCTGTTACAGGACTTAGAAAAGCGAGAGATGCTGACCGGTTTATCTTCAGATCGGAAAGCCACAGTGAATCGCCAAATGTTTTCATGGCCGACAGGAACTTCAGGAATACTGAGAGGGTGTCTGAAACAAATCCTCAACAGGCCGATTTCGCATGGAGCAGAAGTGAACTTGTCACCTACAGGAATGTTCACGGAGAGGAGATGGAGGGAGCACTCTTCTACCCGGCAAACTATGAGCCCGGCAAGAAGTATCCGATGATAGTATACATTTATGAGATCAGGTCTAACCAGCTTAACAGGTATGTCGCTCCATCCAACCGCAGTGCATACAACACAACCAACTACACATCGCAGGGGTACTTTGTGTTCCAGCCCGATATTGTTTACAGGACAAACCATCCCGGAAACTCAGCCGTAGAGTGTGTCATCCCTGCGGTCGAAGCAGTACTTGAAACAGGCATGATCGATGAGGAGAGAGTAGGACTTATGGGGCACAGCTGGGGAGCCTACCAGACATGCTTCATCATTACCCGGACAGACATCTTTTCGGCAGCGGTGGCAGGAGCCCCTCTTATTAACATGATCAGTATGTACAATACCATATACTGGAACACCGGAACACCTAACCAGAACATATTCGAGACAGGTCAGGGAAGACTGAGAGAGCCATGGTGGGATATTATGGATGAATATATGGACAACTCTCCCATGTTCCAGGCTCAAAACATTAACACCCCGCTGCTTGTGGCCTTCGGAACGGAGGATGGAGCCGTCGATTTCGGTCAGGGTGTAGAGATGTTTACCACCATGAGAAGAATGCAGAAGCCCTTCATAATGCTTGTTTACGAGGGGGAGAACCACTCCCTGCGAAGAAGGGAGAATCAGCTTGACTATGCCGAAAAGGTTGATCAGTTCTTCAGGCACCACCTTCTTGGAGAGGAGCCGGAGCAGTGGATAGAGAGAGGTGTAACCTATCTCGAGAAGAGGCAGGAGAGAGATAACAACCGCTCCCGTTCCAACAACAGATAGATCATAAAGCGGCTCTGCAGAGGCCCTTTATATTGCCATACCGCAATGTGCGGGAAGAGGGAAAGGGGTGCCGCCACCGGCACCCCTTTTTTCTTCTCTTTTTATATATTGCACTAATTTAGCTTAGATTTGCAGCATGAGTCAATAAACCAAATGAGATGAGCGAAGAGATACTTCGGGCACTAATGGAGCTGTTCGCCCTTGTAGTCAAGCAGGATGGCGGAATGCTTGAGAATGAAAGAGCTTTCGTCATGTCATTCCTCGCCAAGCAGGTGACTCATGATGATGCAGACCAGTACAGGGAGCTCTTCGACTCTCTCGCAGGCCCGGTAGTATCATCTAAGATTGATGCCGAAGGGAGCAGCCCCTCGGTAAAAGACTCTGTCAAGATCCTAAATATCTGCAAGAAGATAAACCGGACACTGAACCGCGAACAGAAAGTTGTTGTGCTGATACGGCTCTATGAGTTGATAAATTCAGACAAAAGGTTCACCACTCAACGGATGAATATCATCAATACCGTGGCTGAGGTATTCCGAATACCGGTCAGTGAGTTCAAGGCGATAGAGCAGTTTATAAGAAGCGACGAAAAGGGCGACCTTAACAACCCTGCCATTTTCACCGTTGAGCCCGGCGACACAGATTGCAGTCACTGCGATGGCATAACAACCGGGTTTAAAGATACTCTGCTCGTTTTCCTGCACTCTCCCTCATCGGGACTCTTCTTCCTGAAGTACATCTCGGACGATCAGCTCTACCTCAACGGGCTTCCGGTTTCGTCCCATACTGTATACACCTTTCCAAGCGGCAGCTCACTGAGATCGTCACAAGGCAGCCCCATATATTATACCGATGTAGCATCGCGCTTTTTCCACAGCTCTGACAGTGGTCGCTTTACACTTGTGGCCGACAACATCAGATACAGGTTTGACGACGGAAAAATGGCTATCAGCGATGTAAGCTTCTCAGCAGAGAGTGGCAACCTGATAGGCATTCTGGGTGCAAGCGGAAGTGGCAAAACCACTCTTATCAACCTTCTCTCAGGCATAACAGAACCATCGGAGGGGTCTGTAAGGATTAGCGGAAAAGATATATCCGACGGGGAGGTAGCCGGCGAGGGGGCGATAGGCTTTGTTCCGCAAAACGATATGCTGATGGAGAACCTGTCAGTATTCGAAAACATCTACTACGCCGCGCGGCTCAGCTTCCGTGATAAGAGCAGAGATGAGATCAGGGTGCTTGTAAAAGAGGTTCTCTCCAGCCTTGATCTCTACGAGCTGAAAGACCTTAAAGTCGGTTCCCCCATGAACAAAGTGATAAGCGGAGGTCAGCGCAAAAGGCTTAATATTGCACTGGAGCTTCTGAGGGAACCCTCTATCCTTTTTCTTGATGAGCCTACCTCGGGGCTATCGTCAAGCGATTCTGAAAATGTGATGGACCTGCTCAGAGAGCTCAGCATAAGGGGCAAGCTGGTTATTACCGTGGTACACCAGCCTTCGTCAGACATCTACAAGCTGTTCAACAGAGTGGTTATTCTCGATCAGGGCGGGCATATGACCTATTTCGGCAATCCGGTAGAGGCGATAATACATTTCAAAAAGCTTGATGCCAGAATAGATTCGGGAAGGGGCGAATGCCCATCCTGCGGCAATGTAAACCCGGAGACCATTTTCCGCATTATGGAGAGTGAGGTGGTCGACGAATTTGGCAGATATACTGGCAGAAGGAAGGTTGCTCCCCATGAATGGAGTGCAGCATTCAGAGAGAGCATGAATCAGCAAACTATAAGCGAAAGAAGTGAGCAGCCTGCTGCAGTGCATAAAAAGCCGGGGAGGCTGCACCAGTACCTGATATACCTGAGTCGTGACATATCCAATAAGCTGGCCAACAGGCAGTATATGACACTCACACTGCTTGAGGCTCCGCTGCTCGGATTCGTGCTCTCATATATTATCAGATATACAGCAGACTACCCTGAATCGGATGTTTACCAATTCTACCTCAACGAGAACATACCGACATTCATCTTTATGAGCATAATAGTGGCCCTTTTTCTTGGGCTGGTAGTAAGTGCCGAGGAGATATTCCAGGACCGTATTCTGCTTAAGCGGGAGAGATTTCTTAACCTGAGTCGAAACAGCTACCTCCTCTCCAAGGTCTCGGTCATGACTCTCATATCGGCAATTCAGGTGGCTCTCTTCCTGGCTGTTGCAACTCCTCTGCTTGGCATAAAGGGGATGTTCTGGAACTACTTCCTTGTTCTCTTTGCCACAGCGCTGTGCGCCAACATGATAGGGTTGAATATATCGGCTTCTCTCAATTCGGCCGTAGCAATATATATAGTGATACCTCTTGTTATGATACCGATGATGGTTCTAGGGGGCGCCATGTTCCCCTACGACAAGCTGAACAGAACCATAACCAACATTGAGAAGGTTCCGGCACTCGCCGAGCTGATGCCGACAAGATGGAGTTACGAGGCGCTGATGGTAACCCAGTTTCGCGACAGCCCATACGGCAGGGTATTCTACGACCTTGAAAGAGAGCTCAGTGTGGCAAAATTCAATCAGGAGTACCGGTTGCCGGCAATCTCAGATGCACTGACCGCTCTTCGGCAAACCGCCGGACAGGAGAGAGAGATAGATAGAGAGAGGCTGTTATTCCTCAGTAATGAGCTAACGCGGTTAAGTGATGCAACAGGCATAGTGCAGTTTGAGAAGATTGGCAGGCTAACCCCCGACCTCTTTGACAACGAGGTGGCCGGGGAGCTCAGGAAGTATATTACCGATGCGACAAGAGAGGCAGGAAGAGCCGTTGCAAAAAAAGATAACAACCGCGACGCATTTATCACCAAAAACAGTGAACTTGAAAGGGAGTACAAACTCAATTTCCATAATGAAAAACTGCAAGACATAGTTACCAGATTTTATGAAACTCCGAAATCGTACAATTACCGCAACAGGCTGATACAGAACTACGACCCTATCTATATGGATCCGGAGCCCTCTGGTCTGCTGAAGTTCAGGTCTCACTTCTTCAGTCCGGAAAAGATATTTGCCGGACGGCAGGTCAACACCCTCTACTTCAACACCATGGTACTGCTTACGGCCTCGCTGCTGCTCTATTTCACACTTCTGATGGGCACTATTAGTGTAGTCATAAAATATCTCGGAAGAATTACGGCACGAAAAATGTTATAAAAGACCAAAAGCTATCTCATTTTTATTACTTTTGTTTTATAAACTGGCAATAACTGTTATGCTGAGAACCTTACTGATACTTCTTCTGGCTGCGGGGATAATCTCTTCCTGCAACAGGGGCCCCGGATCGGGCGAAGGGTTTGTCTTTCCGGAAGATGATGTAGTCCCGTCTGCCGAGGCCGAAATGCTCAGTACTGAGGCCATTGACGATATAATACGCAATATTGCCTCGCCTGTTGAGATAGCAGCTTTGCTTCAGTCGCTTGAAGTGCCATTCTCTGAAAACTACCTGGCCCCTACACGAGATGCAGACAGGATAAACACCAATTTTGAGAGAGCTTTAATGCTTGGGGTTTACGGGGCAGATCTCGGGTATATAAACATATATGAGCGAAGCGGCAGTGCCGTCGAGGTACTCAGGGTAATAAACAGGCTGGCCGACGGACTTAGGGTAGGCCAGTTTTTCGACTTTGAAGCTCTACGGAGACTTTCGACAAGCCGCTCTAACCTCGACTCACTCCTCTATCTCTCAATAAGTTCGTACAACAATATAGATGATCATCTGAGAGAGGAGAACAGGGGGCATCTCTCAGCTCTCATAATAACCGGTGTATGGATCGAGGGTCAATACCTGATCACGCAGGTTGCAAACAACTTCCCTGACCAGATGCTGGTAGAGAGGATAGCCGAACAGAAGCTGATAATCAACGATCTTCTAATGCTGCTTAATCCCTACTGTGATGTGGCGGGAGATGACTACGCAAAACTATGTAATGAGATCAGAAGGCTGAAAGATGCCTACAGCGAGGTCTCCATATCATACACCCCCGGAGAACCCGAGACAATCGAAGTTGACGGCCGTCTCACAATAGTGCAGCGCGACGAGACACATATTGAGATCAGCGAAGAACAGCTGCAGGACATTATTGAAATTTCAAAAGAGGTACGAAATGGGATCGTTGAAGGCAGATAGGTATTTATACCTGATACCACTACTACTGATGCCGCTATTGATGGCGGCACCTGCTTCAGCACAGACGACCACTTCGTCTGTTGTTGAAGAGTGTATGGCCAAAGCCCTGGCAGACGAAGAGGGGCACTATATGAGCCATTTTTACATCAGGCTGCCCGCTGCAACCGCAGAGAGCGACCCCCCGGTTGTACGGGAGGTCAGGAGGCTGGCTCCCAACTGGACCTACCGATTCACCCTCTGTAATGCTGATGCCACAGAGAGCGGAGGTGTGCTTGTTCTTGACATTTACGACGGAGACAGGAGAATACTCTCTTCATATGACAGAGATAGTGAGAGGCACTTCTCATCTGTCGATTTTGCCTGCAGCAGAATGGGAAACTACACATTCCTCTTCTACTTCCTTAACGGAGAGCCGGGCGAGGCCAGTGCCGTCATTACCCAGTTCCGCACCAGGGCCAGGTAACAGTTTCCATTCACCCTACAGAGGCATGAATCTCATTGCCTGATTTACAAGTGCCAGAAGAATCATTCCTGTAAAAATAATTTCAGACACAGTCCTGCTGCCTGCAAAAACCAGGTAGTGGGTAATCATGTACGACACCCCCATTGCAAAAAAGAAAACAAGCTCTTCGGAGGCCGAGGGTACTGTCATGTATATTGCAGGGGTTATAATAATAAGCCAGAGCAGTAGTATAAAGACCTTTCTTGACCTCACCTTCTTGGTATTTAAGACAGAGAGAAGGTGAAGTATTGATACAACCAGCGCTGCGGCGATAAAGAGTCCCGCAACGATATTGATACGGCTCCACTGGTAGGCCCACTGCTCCGAGATCAGCGCATCGGTAAAGAGCATTGCTCCCCTGGAAATATCATCTCCTCCGACAAAGTAGATACCGCTCAGCAGAAGATATGGCGTCACCAGCCCGGCAACTGCGTAGATCAGTTCCCTTGCCCGGAATGTCCTGAATACGGCCATCGCGATAAAAAGCAGAAGTGCATACCATATGGCATTAACATAGAAGAGACTGCCTGCCGATATCAGCAGTGCCGAATCGAATGATATCTGGGCGCTCCTCCCTGTGCGATAAAGCCCTATGAGTCTCCGCAACGCAAGCAGAACAAAGAGCGAGGCTATAAGAGCCGGATGAAGGCTGTGAAAGCTCTGGAACAGTGAGATGACAACTAAGTATATTATTGCAGGAAGGAATGTTCTTCTGTTTATAAAGAAGAGACCTGTATTTACAGATATGAGCAGTGCAGAGAGAAGAAGCACCAGCAGAAAAGAGGCCTTCACGGCCCGCGCCGATACCGGGTCGGCTATCTGCAGAAGCAGATCATACAGGGGCATATGAACACCTCCATACAGGTAGCTGGCAGGAAGAGGGCGGTAGAAAGCCCCCAGCCATAAGACCACTGCAGTTATAATAGTAAGAATAATGGTTCCCGGTGCCGCCCTCCTGAATAATACCAGCATACTTCACTATTTCAGATCAAACCCAATATCCCTTCTCAATCTTTTACCATAAAAATCTATCAGGCCGGCATTGCGGTATGACAGCTGCAAGGCCTCATCGATAGTGTCACCGAAAGAGGTTACGGCAATAACCCTCCCCCCGGAGGTAACTATACGGCCTTCGCTATCTCTTGTGCCGGCGTGAAACAGAATCGAGTCACGGCAGCTATCGAGGCCTCTTATAACCTTTCCTGTCTCATAACTGCCGGGATAACCTCCCGACACAAGCATTACCGTAGCTGCCGGGCGCTCATCGACTTCAAGATTTACAGAGGCCAACTCCCCTTTGGCAACCCCAACAAAGAGGTCATAAAGGTCGCTCTTCACCCTCGGAAGAATGACCTCCGCCTCAGGATCTCCCAGCCTGGCATTATATTCGATCACAAACGGGTCACCCTTAACGCTCATCAGCCCGAAGAAGATAAAACCCCTGTATTTTTCGCCCTCTCTCTTCAGCCCCTCTATAGTCGGTATAATTATTCGCTCCTCAACCTTTCCCAGAAAGTTTTCATCAGCAAAGGGCACAGGCGATACGGCTCCCATGCCACCGGTATTAAGTCCGGTGTCGCCCTCTCCCTCTCTCTTGTAGTCTTTTGCCACCGGGAGTATCTTGTAGTCACTACCATCGGTAATCACAATAACTGAAAGCTCTATACCACCAAGAAACTCCTCAATTACGACCCGCCTTCCGGCACTCCCGAACTTTCCGGCAAACATCCCTGCAAGTTCAGCCTCTGCCTCGGGGAGGTTATCGATTATCAGCACCCCCTTGCCTCCGGCAAGCCCGTCGGCTTTAAGCACATATGGTGGCCGGCCCTGTTTCAGAAAGTCGACTGCCTTCTCTATCTCTCCCGGCACAAAGCTCCCGAACTTTGCTGTAGGTATATTGTTGCGCAACATAAACTCCTTGGCGAACTGTTTGCTCCCCTCAAGCATAGCACCCGATTTGCTGGGGCCAATAACATCTACATGATTCAATACCGGATCGTTGGCAAAAAAATCGGTAATACCCCCAACCAGCGGTGCCTCAGGCCCTACAACCACCATTCCTATCCCCTTCTCTATAACAAAAGCTCTCAGAGCCTCAAAGTTTTCCGGATCCAGATCGGCATTTATACCTGTCTGGGAGGTCCCCGCGTTGCCGGGGGCGATAAATATTCTTGTAACCTTTCTGCTCTGTGAAAGCTTCCACGCTATTGCATGCTCCCTTCCCCCTGATCCAATGATTAATATTTTCATAATGCTCCTGTTTTTTTCGGCGGAACCGCATCTGTTTCCGGCATAAAAGTCTACCCGATGAGAGTGAGCCCGATTCATAAGCACCCCAAATATAGCGATAAACGGCCAATGATCCTGATATCTGCAGCATTCAATCAAAAATAGTGGGAAAGCCAAACCACTAAACGCTCCTATACCCGCTTACAGCCGGCAAAGATCGGTACTCCCGCTTTCGGCACCGTAAAAGATGGTGCCATATGGGGGCAATATAGAGGTCTGAGGTTCAAAAAGAGGCCCGATACTATTCAATCAGAGACAAGCGGATAGAGCTCAGGGTAGAATATGTTGAGTTCATTTTCAACCCCAACCCTAAGATCTTCAAGATCGTAGTCTACCGCACTCTGATATATCTCAAAAAGAGTCTGCAGGTTAACACCCACAATAAAATCAAAGCCAAAGTCTCTCATTCTGGGGCTGAGGCTCATCACATAACGAAGATGCTCTACAGAGTGCCTTCTTATGCTATCAATGAGCTCCATCGCCTCATCGGTCAGCCCCATTCTCAGCATCGCAACAGCTGTTTCGACCATAAAGTAATCGTATGCCATCTTATCGGGGGGCACCAGTTCAACAGATCTGGTTGCAGCCACCACGGCCCTCTCGTAATCTCCCTCATCAATCAGCGCATTGGCCAGCAATCCAAAAAGTCGTCTGTAGTTAGAGAACATTCTCCTGTTTGTTTCATCGAGATATACAGAGGGCTTCTCGGCATTACCCCAACTGAACCGGTTTACCATATTATCATACATCCTATCTGTATCGATATACGCCTGGCCGGTTATCTCAAGGCCCTCAAAATCTACGGGAGAAAGCCTGAAGGCGAGCCCCCCCTGGATAAAGAAGCGATCCAACCCCCTGAATTGGGGACCCGGAACGGTTGTAGAGAAATATACCGGTCTCTCCCAGCGGTTTCCGGTAAGAAGATCAAGTATGGCAAGATCACTTTTATAGGCGACATTGCCAGGATAGGCCCAAACCAAAGGAGAGACAACCCTGTCGGAGAGATTCCCGGGAACGGTTCCGTTCTCCCTCACCAGATTAGTATCTACAGGGATGCTGAAGCGATGAACCGGAAAGTAGCTGGAGAAGTCTCCTCTGCCGGTGATATCTATCTTGACCTCCCTGTCATCTCTGGCAATTATATCCAGTACCTCCTGCGAATCAAAAGCCCTCTCAACACTCCTGTCAACAGGCATTATCTCCCTTCGTCCGTCGAAGTAGTGCTCTTTTGTAAGAGTCAGCGGCAGTGGGGCTGATTCATACGCCCTCTTCAGCAACATCCGTATATACCATCCCGCCTGAAGATAGCTCAGGTTCACCACCCTCAGGTCTCTTCTCACCCCCTCTACCTCCTGTACATACCATAATGGAAATGAGTCATTATCGCCATAGGTGAATAGCACCCCGTTTTTATCGCATGAGTTGAGGTAGTTCGAAGCGATGTCTCTTGCCGTATACCTGTCTGACCTGTCATGGTCGTCCCAGTTCTCAGATATCAACAGCAGCGGCACCCCTGCCATCAGGATGCCAAAAGAGAGAGGTGCAGCCACCCTCTTTGCCATGAAACCTTTGAGCAGCTCATATAGCCAGACCATGCCCATCCCTATCCAGAGAGAGAAGGCATAAAAAGAGCCTGCATAGGCATAGTCCCGCTCCCTTGGCTGATCGGGAGTCTGATTAAGATAGACAATGATTGCCAGACCCGTCATGAAAAAGAGCGTAAGCACAACCATGAAGTCGCGGTCGTCGCGCCTGAGCTGCCATACCAGCCCTGCTATACCTGCCAGCAGAGGAAGCAGATAGTACCGGTTTCTGCCCCTGTTGTTCTTCAGGTCTTCAGGCATAAGGCTCTGATCGCCGAGGCGTGCATTGTCAATAACGGGGATACCGCTGATCCAGTTGCCATACATCGCATTGCCATTCCCCTGAATATCGTTCTGGCGGCCGGCAAAATTCCACATAAAGTAGCGCCAGTACATAAAACCGATCTGATACTTCATAAAGAAGCGGAAGTTCTCTCCAAAGGTTGGAACTACCCTTGTGGCGCCTTCCTGCCGCCTATCGGGCGGGCGGCGGCCCCTTATACCTCCCCAGTGATAATAGGCCGCAATATGTGAAGGATCATTACTGTACATTCTGGTAAACAGCAGTTTAAAGTCACTGTCATACTCGTACTCCGTTCTGTAATAGGGCTCATAACGGCCCTCTACCCGGTTATATCCGGCAAGAGTTTTCTTGATCGAAACATGGGGAGCGTCGAAAGTGTGACCATAGAGCAGCGGAACAGAGCCATACTGCTCACGGTTAATGTAGTTTATAAAGGAGAATATATCGGAGGGGTCGTTCTGGTTCATGGGTGGAGCGGCGTTGGCCCTTACCATAACCATAACAAAAGAGGAGTAACCTATTATAATAACAACGACGGCCGTTACTATATGATTAAGGAGAAACAACCTCTTGCGCAGGGAGTACCTTATTGCCATAACAGATGCAGCAATGAGTGCGGCGGCAAAAACATAGAGGCCACTGTTGAAGGGAAGACCCAGTCCATTAACAAAGAGAAGTTCACTCCATCCGGCCACTGCAGGTAGTCCGGGAATAATGCCAAATACCAGAACTGCAAGCATAAAAACCGATATCAGCAGAGAGCCAAAAAAACCTTGCCATGTGACCTCATATCTCTTGAAGTAGTAAATCATAACAAGAGCCGGAAGGGCAAGCAGGTTAAGCAGGTGAACCCCAATCGACAAACCCATAAGGTAGGCTATAAGGATAAGCCATCTTCCGGATCCGGGTCTGTCTGCCGACTCCTCCCACCTGAGCATAGCCCAGAAAACTATAGCGGTAAAGAGAGACGAAAGGGCATAAACTTCAGCTTCAACCGCTGAAAACCAGAAGGTGTCGGTAAAGGCATAAGCCAGAGAGCCTACAGCTCCGGCACATAGTACCACCAGGCGGTTGGTACTGCAATCGCTTTCATCATCCCGGTACACCTTTCTCACCATATGGGTCACCGACCAGAAAAGAAACATTATGGTAAAAGCACTTGCTATCACAGAGAGCATATTGACCATAAAGGCGACCCTCAGGGCATCGCCCCCCGCAAAGAGCGAAAAGAGCCTTCCAAGCATAAGGTATATTGGTGCCCCCGGCGGATGGCCTATCTGTAGCCCGTGCGAAGCGAGGATGAATTCACCACAATCCCAGAAACTGGTAGTCGGTTCAGCAGTCATGGTATAGACAGCAGCCGCAATAAGAAAGACCACCCAGCCTCCGATGTTATTAAGCTTACGGTATGAGAGATAACTTTTCATCTTTACGGTAATGGTTCTGCCACAAAGAACGAAAAAAAAACGGAGCGTCATTAAAAAAAAGTACCATACGGCGTACCATAAGGCACCGGAGCGGTGCTATCTAGATGGCCACCCCCCCCACGCCCTCAGAGATTATTGTCTCTCATAATGAAGTCAATATAAAGAGTTTGGAGAGAGACTCTCACCACTCACCCCCATATCCGGCCTAACATACTGAGAAGGCCGCAGAGAGTGCAGATATTTTTATCTTTGGCCTCTATGAGAAGAGCCCTTATATCATTTTCTATTGTCCTGCTCATAAGCGGACCCATTGCAGGGATAGAGCCCGGTGACAGCACCCTTAAGACCCCTCAGGTAGCCAAGCTTCCCAGCCTGGCAGTGGGAGGCATCAGCTTTTTCCATAACAGCGAATTTTTCAATCCATACACTCAGGGAGCCACATTCCCCGGGAGCCATCTGAGAACCTCTCTCTTCTGGTCGCCTGAAGAGAGTGTCTCAATTGCAGGCGGGGTTGATCTAAGGCTCTGGTCAGGAAGAAACAGTACCGCCTCGGTAAGGCCTATCTTTACTGTCAGGCTCAGGTTAAGCGAGAGTTTGAAGCTTTCATTGGGCACACTTGAGGGGCCCGATTCACACAGGCTTTTCGATCCCATCTACAGGAAAGAGAAGCTCTACACTAATTTTACGGAAGAGGGCATAAGGTTGCTCTATGAAGAGGAGCGTCTCTGGAGTGACACCTGGATTGACTGGGAGAAGATAATATTCCACGGAGACCGTTTCAGGGAAAAATTTACATTTGGTCAATCTCTGGTCTTTAACACCAACTCTTCTGGCAGGAGTTATCAGGTCCTTGTACCGGTTCAAATTCTTGCCAGACACTGGGGGGGCCAGATAAGTGACTTCGACGAAAGGGTTAAGACACACTTCAATATGGCTACCGGGGCCAACATAACCTTCTACCGCGACAGGGCGGATGTCTCAGTTGAGTCACTCCTTTTCGGCTTTTACAACTCAAAACCTACAGAGGGCATCCCTCTGGAAAGAGGAGGGGCCTTATGGGTTAGAGGAGGAATTGCAAGTGGGAACTTCTCCGGGAAAGCAGGTCTCTGGGTCTCAGACGACTTCTATGCGCCCCGTGGTAATATGATGTTCAGCTCTATATCTGACTACAGGCCCGAAGTGATAAGGTCAGACAGAACACTGCTGACCGCCAACTTTGACTACCGCACACTGAGTGCGGGGGGTGTTGTAGAGCTATACATAGGAATGGATCTCTATTATGACCCCGTTGAAAGGAATTTTAATAATGCCATCAACCTCCATATACGACTACCCGAAAGACTTTACAAGCTGCGCAGGGATAACTAGTACTCCTCCCTCAGCGGATATTTCATCCACTCCTTAAACGCTCTCTGTCCGTCTGACCTCATCTCACCCTGGAAAACCACATCTCGCTCATGGGGTTGGCGGCACAGCTCCTGAAAGATATATCTGTCATCGAAACCGGCATCCGCAGCATCATCGCGTGTTGCAGCATAGACAACCCTCTCTATGCCGGCCCAGTAAATAGCGCCAAGACACATGGGGCAGGGTTCACAAGAGGAGTAGAGAACAGCTCTCTGCAGTGACTCCCTACCGACTGCACCGGAGGCCTCTCTTATTGCGACAATCTCAGCGTGCGCAGTAGGATCGTTCTCTTCAATTACCCTGTTGCCGCAAGCGGAAATAATCTTCCCGTCTAGTGCCACAACAGCTCCAAACGGACCTCCATTATTCAATATATTGTCAATGGCCAGTTCAATGGCTATAAGTAGAAACTCTCTGTCTCTGCTACTGAATATTGTCATATAGGGGTATCCGGTTATATTTGCACTGCAATGAGAGTGGGCAAGATCCTGGCCGGAGCAAGCAAAACCACAGAGGTTTATTACCCTACCCTCCCGGAACAAAAATAGGGAAATGGCAGAATTAACGGACTGTGAGGGGGCAGGCGCTCAGAAAAAAAGGTGTAACAGAACAATTTTCAGCCAATAAACACCTCTACCTTTTCTTTTTTTGAAAATAAATTGTAGTTTTGCAGACCCAAAATCAACGGGTTTTATTATTACACATAGTTAAACTTTGCAGAGAGTGAACACTTTAAGTTACAAAACGGTATCGGCCAACAAAGCGACGGTTGCCAGAAAATGGATTCTGGTTGACGCCAAAGATCAGGTTCTGGGGCGTCTCTCGTCAAGAGTGGCAAAAATTCTCAGAGGCAAACATAAGCCCTATTTTACACCTCATGTCGACTGTGGTGACACTGTTATTGTTATTAACGCTGACAAGGTGGTACTTACCGGCAACAAGCTTGCTGACAAGAAGTATATCAGGCACACCGGATATCCCGGAGGGCAGAGGTTTACCACTGCAGAGCAGCTTCTCAGCAAGAGGCCCACTGCCGTTGTTGAGAGGTCGGTCAAAGGGATGTTGCCAAAGAACAGGCTGGGACGGGAGCTCTTCAGAAATCTCCATGTTTATGCCGGAGAGGCACATCCTCACGAGGCTCAGAAGCCTGAAAAAATTGAACCAGATAATATCAGATAGCGACCATGGAAGCAATTAACACCATAGGAAGAAGAAAGTCGGCAGTTGCAAGAGTCTATCTCACCGAAGGCAAGGGAGACATTACCGTAAACGGAAGAGACTATAAGGATTACTTTTCGAGCGAGACTCTTCACTACATCGTTAATCAGCCCCTTTCACTTCTCGGCATTGAGGGGAAGTATGACATCTCCGTCAATCTTGACGGTGGTGGCATAAGAGGTCAGGCAGAGGCATTACGCCTTGGAATATCAAGAGCCCTGATAAAGATTGACGAAGAGAACAGGCCTCCCCTCAAGTCTAACGGGTTTCTTGTTCGTGATCCGCGCGAAGTGGAGCGGAAAAAGCCGGGGCAGCCAAAAGCAAGAAAGAAATTCCAGTTCAGCAAGCGCTAACGGGAAGCCGCTTTCTATGCAGGTTTAGTATCTAAATCGCAGAGACTTCCGGAGTAGAACTACTCTGCGATTGATTTAACAGAATGTAAACTTAACAGATATCATCTAATGGCAAGAACAAATTTCAATGAACTTCTGGAGGCTGGTGTACACTTTGGCCACCTGAAGAGGAAGTGGAACCCCGCTATGGCTCCCTATATCTATATGGAGCGTAACGGCATTCACATTATTGACCTTGAGAAGACGGTCAGCAAAATTGAAGCGGCGGCATCTGCAGCTAAGCAGATAGCAAAGTCGGGTAAAAGGATACTCTTTGTGGCCACAAAAAAGCAGGCCAAAGAGATAGTTTCCGAAAGGGTGGCCAAAACCGGTATGCCTTATGTCACCGAAAGGTGGCCGGGAGGCATGCTTACCAACTTCCCTACCATAAGGAAAGCGGTAAAGAGAATGGCCTCTATCGACAAGCTGACTACAGAGAGCAGCTTTACAAGTCTGTCAAAAAGAGAGAAGCTGCAGATTGCCCGGCAGAGGGCCAAGCTCGAAAAGAACCTTGGAAGCATCGCAGATCTCACAAGGCTTCCGGCGGCACTCTTTGTAATCGATGTAGGTAAAGAGAATATAGCGGTACGAGAGGCAACCCGTCTCGGCGTTCCGGTCATTGGAATGGTCGACACCAACTCTGATCCTTCAGACATAGACTTCGTTATTCCCGCCAATGATGACGCATCAAAGTCTATCGCCCTTATTACAGATATAATATGTAAAGCCGTAGAAGAGGGTCTGAACGAAAGAAAGATTGAGAAGAGCAAAGAGAGTCAGGAGAAGGGTGAAGACGATGGTGAGGTCGTTTCCGAAAGGAGAAGGCCGCGCAGAAGTCAGGTTATACCGCCCTCCGCCAGAGAAGATGAACCAACGAGTAAAGCAGAAGTTCAAAAGGAGGGCGCTGCCGATGACGACGATGATCCGCAGGAAGTGATATCTGAGAAAAAGAGAAAATAGTTCCCCCCTGTTATTGTTCACAAAAAAGAGAGTATAGATATGTCAAAAATAGGAGCAGCTGATGTTGCCAGACTGAGAAAAACCACCGGTGCAGGAATGATGGACTGCAAAAAGGCACTTGAAGAGAGTGGCGGTGACTTTGATAAGGCAATTGAGATAATAAGGAAGAAAGGTCAGGCGCTTGCAAGCAAGAGGGCTGACAGAGAAGCAGGTGAAGGCGTCGTTCTCGCCGGGACCTCATCAGACAACAGTTTCGGGGTAGTTGTAACCCTTAACTGCGAAACAGACTTCGTGGCAAAGAACGAAGACTTTACAGCCTTTGCAAGAACAATTCTTGACAAGGCGATAGAGTCAGATATCAAAACGCTCAGCGAGCTGAAAACTCTTACCATAGATGGCAGGAGCGTTGAAGAGAGAGTTGTAGAGCAGGTCGGTGTTATAGGTGAGAAGGTAGAGCTCTCTAGTTTTGAGAGGCTGGATGCCCCTCATGTGCAGTCATATATTCATCCTGGCAATCGTCTTGCCACCATAGTTGGTTTCAGTGTGGCAGGAGTTGATGAACAGGTCTATAAGGATGTGGCTATGCAGATAGCGGCCATGAGTCCGGTAGCCGTTGATGAAAAAGATGTTCCGGCCTCTGTACTTGAGCAGGAGCGCGAGATAGGCAGGGAGCAGGCTCGTCGCGAAGGCAAGCCGGAGCAGATAATCGACAAGATAGCTGAGGGCAAGCTTCGTAAATTCTTCAAGGAGAACACCCTTTTGAATCAGGATTTTGTGAAAGACAACAAGCTCACCATCAGGGAGTATCTTCGCAACTCCGATGACAATCTCACCGTAACCGCCTTCATAAGATTCTCACTTACTGTATAGAGAGAGCTTCAAAACAGTCTGCCCGCAGAGCGGCCACTCCAGGTGAACAAACAGTCGGCGCAGCTGTTTTAACATGGATACCGGTTGCAATTACGGTATTAAATCCCTCCACATCGTTTCCGTGTTTCGGTGGGGGGATTTTTCTTTAATAAAGGCCGATCAGCCACCGGTTCGTCTCATCAAAATAGATTAAATTTGGTGCTGTATCAAACAGAGCAGAGGCCTATGCAGTACAAAAGAGTAATGTTGAAGCTAAGCGGTGAATCGCTTGCAGGCAGAGGACGACAGGGGATAGATAGCACAGTAGTGTCAGAGTATGTCTCCCAGCTCTGCTCTGTTGCAGAAGCGGGGTTCCAGGTAGCCGTTGTCATAGGCGGTGGAAACATATTCAGAGGACTTAGTGGCACCGGCGAGGGTGTTGACAGGGTTAAAGGCGATCAGATGGGAATGCTGGCAACTGTAATCAACTCTCTTGCCCTGCAGAGTGAGATAGCATCAAATGGTCACAAAGCAAGACTCTTTACCGCTATACGCATGGAGCCGGTTGGCGAGCTGTTCATAAGAGACAAAGCGACAGAAGCCATGGAGCGCGGAGAGATAGCTATTATCGCCGGAGGAACCGGAAATCCTTTTTTCACCACCGACACCGCTGCCGCCCTGAGAGCCGTAGAGCTGAGATGTGACCTTCTTCTTAAAGGTACAAGGGTTGATGGGGTCTACTCTGCAGATCCGGAAAAAGAGAGCAATGCTGTCAGATACCCCTCTTTAACATTCGATGAGGCTATAGAGAAGAGGCTCCGCATTATGGATATAACAGCTTTCACACTATGCCGTGAAAACAATCTGCCTGTGATTGTATTCAACATGAATGAAAAAGAGGCACTTCAAAAGGTGCTTTCAACCGGAGGGAAGGGCACACTGATACATAATCAATGAATTGGCAGATTACAATTAATTCTTATTTTTGCTGCTACCTATAAATTGAAAAGTAAACCAGCCGAGCTATGAACGAGGATGTTGAACTGATACTGGAAGAGACCAGAGATAGAATGCAGAAGGCCCTTGACCATCTGGAGTATGAGCTGGCCCGTCTCAGGGCAGGCAGGGCAACACCGACACTGCTGGAAGGTGTAATGGTCGACTACTATGGCGTAAACACCGCCCTCTCGCAAACCTCCAACATCAACACCCCTGACTCCAAGACCATTGTGGTACAGCCATGGGAGAAGAGTATGCTTGCCCCGATTGAAAAAGCTATACTTGCCGCCAATCTCGGAGTAACCCCGATAAACAGTGGTGAGGTTATACGCATTAACATCCCTCCCCTGACCGAGGAGAGAAGGGTGCAGCTTGTAAAGCAGGTCAAGTCTGAAGGAGAGACAGCCAAGGTGAGTGTGAGAAACTCGAGGAAATGGGCCAATGATGAGCTCAAAAAGCTGCTAAGGGAAGGCCTTCCCGAAGATAGTGAGAAGGGTGCTTCAGAGGAGGTTCAGGAGTACACAAACGACTTCTCCTCGAAAATCGACAAAGTTGTAGAGATCAAGGAGCAGGAGCTTATGACAGTATGATTGAGCCCCTACCCTACCCGGGATCAATGTTCACTACCTGTATGGCGTAAGCAGCAGCCGTGAGGCTGCGTTGCTGACCACAGCGCTTCTGCTGAAGTGATCGCTGTAAATTCCCCCCTCCAGATATTTCTCTGTCTGTGAAAGATAGTATGGTGAGCCCGGCACACCTGAATTACCTGTAGGTATTATTGTATATGAATTATCCCAGTCTGCGATGTCGTAGATATGGCGCTGAGATGCACCGTCGGTAACCTTGAATCCGCTACCGTAAGAGTAAGGACTTACTGTATGGTAGCTCCCCCCGGCCCTGTAGGTAGGAGAGTTGAACCGGAAAAGGAGATCTATAGCCCTCACGCTACCCATCGGATGTTCGAGAGTCAATGTAAGCAGGTCACCCCACACCAGATTGGCAGCGTCTCTGGCAGCAGTTATCTCCCCCATACGCGACACCCCTCTTCTGAAGGCTCTCTCAAGTGCTATGACCAAAGGGGTTCCAAAAGAGTCATCATCTTGCCAATCGGCATCGTGCACCTTTTTCAACTCTCTATATATATAGTAGTCCCGATAGGCTCCCGGAATAGTCCTGTAGAGTTCTCCCAGTCTGTCACGAAGAAGCTCTTCCCCAAGGGCCGACCGTGAGAGTTCAAACAGTGCTGCCGCCTCGCTATCACTGTCCATATCATAGTCCCACTCCTGAAGAAGCCGAACCCCTTCAGACTCAGAAGGCGACAGGTCGCCGGCCTCCGATACCGCATTCACAAAGGCAGGGGCAAGCAGCCTGGCGTAGACAGAGACCTGATCATTGATGATCTGGTTAAATGATTCTACGCTATGTCTCTCTCTGGCATCAAGAAGCTCTCTTATTCTATTTATTCGGTATGGCATCGCATACGATGTTGCAATGTACCACTCAAAGTGGTCGCCCACACACCTGTTATTGGCAGACGATACAGCACCACCAGGCGGGTTATATATAGACGGAAGCTCACTGAAAGGGAGATATCCCGTCCAGTCATATCTGTCGGTCGAGCCTTCGCGTATCATGGTTCCGGGCCCCTCCCTGAGAGGTATCCCTCCACCGGTATTAAGCCCTATATTGCCGTAGATATCTGCGTATACAAAATTTTGACTGATAGCCCTGAAGTGACTTATGGCATCACGGAATTGGTCGAAGTTATCTGCCCTGTTAAGTTTGTAGACAGCGAGTATTTCATCGCTATGGTCGAAGCCAGACCAACGCATAGTCAGCACAGCATCATCGATACCCCTCATTGCCGACACAACCGGCCCCCGGTGAGTAAAATGGAGCTCTCTCTCAACAACCTCACCTCCTTTTACCTCTATAAGCTCCTCTCTAACCGTCATCTCAAGCCACTCTCCGTTAAAAAGGTACTTCCCTGGCTTATCACCATCTGTAGTTTCACGGAAAAGATCAATATCATCTGCCATTACATTGGTAAGCCCCCACGCTATCTTCTCATTATGGCCACTTATGACAAAAGGCTGTCCCGGCACAGCTACACCGGTAACATTCAGTTTTCCGGGAATAACCTGATGTATTTGCATCCATATACCGGGCGAGCTTAGTCCCAGATGCATATCATTAGCCAAAAGGGGTTTACCGCTCTCAGAGCGACTACCATCAACGGCCCAGTTATTACTGCCCGAGAAAGCAACGATGCCTAGTTCTTCAAGCCTCTTCAGCCCTGAAGTCAATGATTCAGTCGCATCCAGCAGCCCGGCATCTATATCTCCCTCAGGAAAGACATAGTAGGGAGACATCTCCCAGTCAGGTATCAAAGCCCTGGCCCCCTCCTCGCCAAACGACTCATGCAGCCTGTAATTGAATATAGCCTCGGAGAGATTTGAGGAGGCAAGGTCCCAGCCCATATAGCCTATTATATTGGCGACATCTTCAAGGCTCCAGTGCTGCGGTCTGTAGCCCAGCAGCCGGAACTCGGGAGGCAGTCGGCGTCCGGCATCATTAATATACCGGTTTACGCCATCACAAAAGTGCTGCAGCACCAGTATTACACCCGGAGGTGAATCTGTCAGCACCTTGCGTGACTTCCCGGTCATAGAGAGAGACCTCAGGAAGAGGTCGGTATCAACAAATTCCTCCCCAAATATTTCAGAGAGAGTACCCCTGGTTGCCCTTCTGATAAGATCCATCTGCCATAACCTCTCTCTGGCCATAATCCAACCGGTAGCAAAGTAGAGATCATGCTCATTCTCAGCATATATGTGCGGCATCCCCCTTACATCGAACCATATCTCTACACTATCGGTTAATCCGCGGATCTCTGTTACCCCCTCATAGTAGGGCATAGCTCCGGTTCTGATGCCACGGTAAAGAAGCACCAGGCCGATAACAGCAGCCAGCAACAGATAGATAACTCCCCTTAAAACAGCTTTCTTTCTTATCATAATCGACCTCCATTAAAAGATCCGGCTTCTGTCCGGGTTCAGAGCATATCCTACAGAACACACTCTCTGATACCATATTACAGAATCAAGACAGAGGCACGGTGATGACAATTTACAATTTTTTTCCGAAAGCAAGGGTTGGCGGGCAGCACTCTCAGCTTTCCGCTGCGAGCTGCGTCAGCAGCAAGCACGCTAAACTCCTCAACTTCTAAACCCCTAAACCATAATCGAATAACCGTATGACCGAATATCCATCAACAAGATAGTTGCATGCAATCGCGGAGACGCCCACATTGGGC
>SLNP01000090.1 GCA_007132995.1 Bacteroidales bacterium
AACGAGGAACGAAGAACCAGGAACGAAGAACGGAGAACCCTGAACCGGGAACGAAGAACCAGGAACGAAGAACCATGAACCAGGAACGAAGAACCAGGAACGAGGAACGAAGAACCAGGAACGAAGAACCCTGAACCAGGAACGAAGAACCGGGAACCGGGAACGAAGAACCAGGAACGAAGAACGGAGAACTCTGAACCCTGAACCGGGAACCGGAAACGAAGAACCAGGAACGAAGAACGGAGAACTCTGAACCCTGAACCCTGAACCCTAAACCCTAAACTCGGAAAGGCGAAGCGCGAGCGCGGAAATTTCCAGAGTCATCGCAGTAAGGCCCCTGCGGCCGTTCCACGTGGAACAAAAAGCTCAACTAGCATCTATACCATAAAAGCAAGACATTCCATGCCGGGTAAATAGAGTCACGCGCAAGAAGCCGATGCGGTTAACAAGTCAACATCAGGGCCGCTCAATCATATCTGAAACATAAAATCAGCAACCGGACTCCTTCCCCGCAAGTCTGTCAAAAAGAGAAAACATAGCCAAAAACAGTTGAGCGCTAAACCCTATCTGAAACAGCTGAATTGTGCCCCCCACTCCGGGCCGCTCAGTTCTGTCTGCAAAGTAAAACGGTCACACCTCCCGGACCGCTCAATTCTGTCTGCAAACTAAAACATGCACCAATCTCCCGGGCCAATAGCCTGCAAAAAGCGAAAAGGGGCGACCAAAACACCAATGCATATAGACTCTGCCTGAATCAGGAAGAGAGACCACAAGGCTCGTAAGTTTGAACAAGTAAACTCTGCCTACCTGTCAATATAGAGCAGCAGTATAGAGATATCAGAAGGCGAGACTCCGCTGATACGACTGGCCTGACCAATTGTGGCGGGTCTGAATCTTGACAGCTTCTCCCTGCCCTCGGTACTTATTGAACTAAGGAGTGAATAGTCTATATCGGCGGGTATGGGCATAGTCTCAAGCCGGTTTATCTTATCGGCAATCTGACTCTCTCTCTCAATATATCCTGAATATTTGACAGCTATGGAGGCAGACTCGATAACAACTTGAGTGGCATCACCAATAGAGTTAAGAAACTGATACCGGTCGGCGGGAATATAGGTGAGAAGATCGGCCAGCTCAATCTGCGGGCGAAGTGCAATTGATACCGCCTTGCATTTCTGAGTCACAGGCGATGTGCCTCTCTCCTGAAGAAGCGGATTTATTTGGTCGGGGCTGAAAGAGTACTCATTAAGAAGCCTGACAAGGGTACCCCTGGCCTCAACCCTGGCCTCAACCTCCCTGACACGCTCCTCACTTGCCAGTCCTATATCGTAACCTTTACCAGTAAGACGCTCATCGGCGTTATCCTGCCGTAGCAGAATACGGTACTCGGCCCGGGAGGTAAACATACGGTAAGGTTCATCCACACCCTTGGTAACCAGGTCATCAATTAAAACACCAATATAGGCCTCATCACGGTTCAGGGTAAAGGGCTCGCGCCCTCTTATCCTGAGCACAGCGTTAACACCGGCAACCAACCCCTGGGCAGCGGCCTCCTCATATCCGGTTGTTCCGTTTATCTGTCCGGCAAAATAGAGCCCCGCGACTCTCTTTGTCTCAAGAGTATGCCTAAGCTGGGTGGGCGGAAAATAGTCATACTCAATAGCGTAACCGGGGCGGTAAATAGTAACATTCTCCAGCCCCTTCACCTTTCGCAGAGCCCTTAGCTGAACATTGAGAGGCAGACTGCTGGAGAAACCATTGATATAGTACTCATTTGTATTCCAGCCCTCAGGTTCAAGGAAGAGCTGATGTTTTTCGCGATCGGCAAAAGTGACAATCTTATCTTCAATGCTGGGACAGTATCTGGGTCCGACTCCACTGATCACGCCCTTATAGAGGGGACTCTCTTCAAGCCCCTCCCTCAAAATTTCATGGACCTCCCCATTGGTATAGGTAAGAAAACAACTACGCTCATCAGCAATAGGGAAATACGGATGCTGGTAGCTGAATGCACGCCCTTCGCCATCTCCATCCTGGCGGGTCATAACAGAAAAATCGACAGACCGTCCATCTATCCGTGCACTTGTACCGGTTTTCATCCGGCCACTCTCGAAACCAAGATCTTTTAACGACTCGCTTAACTGGTCGGCAGAAGAGTCACCTGATCTGCCGCCGGAAACAGTTCTCAGCCCTACATGCATAACTCCCTTCAAAAAGGTTCCGGCGGTAAGAATAACGGCGCGCCCCTTAAAGGTGTTCCCATAAATGGTTGTAACACCGGTAACAGTATCGCCCTCGGTAATTATGTCAATAACGCTCTCCTGCCAGATATGGAGGTTTTTAACTGCCTCAAGCCTTTTGCGCCATTCGAGCGAGAAAAGCTGCCGGTCGCACTGAGCCCGTGGACTCCACATGGCAGGTCCCTTCGATCGGTTAAGCAGCCGGAACTGTAACATAGTGGCATCGGTAACAAGGGCGGAAAGCCCCCCCAATGCGTCTATTTCTCTGACTATCTGGCCTTTGGCAATGCCGCCCATTGCAGGATTGCAGGACATGCCGGCCATCTTGGTCATATCGAGTGTTATAAGAACAGTATGTGCACCCATTACCGCAGCGGCATGAGCAGCCTCACATCCTGCATGGCCACCACCGACAACAACAACATCATACTCAAAGAGCATCGCGGTAAAGATTTAGATAGTACTCCTCCTTCTCTCTCATAACAGCGCGCTCTTCACAGGTAAGATCGCCAAACCCGACCAGATGCAGGGCGGCATGAACTATTACCCTCCGCATCTCTGCAGAGAGAGAGACACCATATTCGGCGGCATTTTCCCTCACTGCCTCCACCCCGATATAGATCTCGCTTTGTACAAATCCATCTTCGCCATAATCGAAGGTAATAACATCTGTATCATAGTCGTGGTCCAGGAACTCCTGATTAATAATAAGCATATCACTCCTGGTGGTAAAAACATATGAGAGCTCAACTTGGCTACCCTTTGCATAGTCAGAAAAAATAGCCTGAAGCAGCCTCTTGTGCCGGCCGGACTCCCTGATCCGGAAGGAGGGGTAGTTATAGTGGAAAGAGATCTTCACCCGGCATCAAGATTAAATGTCATAGTAACACTGTTGCCTTTGCAGTTAAACTCTATCTTATCAGAGAGACTTCTCATAATGAAAACCCCACGCCCACTTATCTTCTCAATATTTTGCGGTCTGGTGGGGTCGGGGACGGAGCCGGGACGGAAACCGTCACCCTCATCTGTTACAGTAGCGACAAAGAGACCATCGCCATGTTGCAGGGTTACCTCGACCATCTTCAGGTTGTCTCCCTTGTTGCCATGCTTAATGGCGTTATTTACAGCTTCCATAACAGATACAAGCACCTTTCCGTAGGCCTCATCCGGAATCGCAATCTCGCCGGAAACAGACTCAATAAACTCTTCAACCAGCCTGAGGTTGTCAAAATCTGATTCTATGGTAAGCTTACTCTGCATTATATTATCACTAACTCACCTATTTATACATAATAACAGGACAAAAGTTCCAATATTAATTCATTTTAATTACAACCGGTCTACCTGCGCGGGGCCAGCCACTCTTCCGGATCGTAGCGCTCCATCTCATGGAAAATCATAAAGGTAACCACCCCGGTATTACCCCTGTCACCATCAACATAGACATCGCCTATAGCCTGTAACATCTGCACCCGGTCGCCGGGCCTGACCCTCACATTTACCAGATTCTGGTAAACGGTCATATAGCTTCCGTGTCTGATTATAATTGCCATATTACCACCGGTAATAGACCATACACGGGTAACCTCTCCCCTGAAAACAGACCTCACAGGTGCATCATTGGTGGTGTTAATATCAATACCTATATTATCGAGACTTATAACATTCCTGTTAACCATATGCTGATGGGTACCAAAACGACTGGTAATTATACCCCTCTCAACAGGCCACGGAAGAGCTCCCTTGTTTGATTCAAAATCTGAGCCGGCAAGTATCTGCTCCGGAGTGAGCTCAAACATGGCGGCTTGCTGCTCCGCTTCAATAATCCGATTAATCTCCTCCTGTATCTCACCGGCAATATTGCGCTTCTCTTCTATCTCACGGGCAAGTTGCTGTTCGCGTCGCGAAAGCTGCTGATTGAGCTGCTGCCGGCGATTTTGCTCTGTCAGCAGGGCGGCCCTCTGAGCCTCCTCCTCACGCTGCAGCTCAACAAGTCGCTGACGGTCGGCATCGAGTCTGTCAATGCTTCTGGAAATCTCTACCACAATATCCTGAATAATACTGGCCTGGCGCCGGCGGTAACTGGCGGTCTGCTGCATATACCTGATTCTGCGGTAACCCTGATTGAAATCTTGCGCAGAGAGGATAAACATAAGGGGGTGCGAACCCTTCGAGAAGCGGTAAGCGGCCCTTATGCTGCTGGCATACTCTTCACGCAGATCCTCAAGATCTTCCGTCATCATCGTAGATGAGAGTGTATTGAGCTCAATACGGTAATTGACCAGATCCATCTCGCTGCGGATTCCCTGTATTATTGTCTCTCTCATATCAATGCGCGAGGTGATGAGCTTCAGCTCATTCAGCCCGGCGGTACGCTGCAGGCGGGTTGTCTGCAGCATGGTATCGGCATAGGCTATCTCGTCAAGCATCCTTCGTCTCTCAGCCTCAAGCTCGGCACGGCTCTGACCGGCAATGGTGTAAATACCTGCCAGCAAAAAGGATAATATCAGACCTGTCCGCAACATCTAACGCACAATAGTGTAGTTTGAAGGTATGGCAAAATTAAAACTTCCTGTCCAATCTGTAACAATATCGTCTATGCGATAGGTGAGCCGCATAGTTCCGGAATCATCTTCCACGGTAATCTCAAAAGGATAATAGCTACCATTAACGGGAGTAAACCTCTCTACAGTTACCGTCAAAGAGCTACCGGTGGCGGCATCCTCAACAAGTATCTGCCGCACCTTACCGTAATTACAATCTACATGCACACGGTAGCCGGGGCCGGTTCGGGCAGAGAGCAGCAGAGGCCTGTCGCAATCTATATTATCAGAGGCGAGTGAAATGTTCGCCGGAATATCGCCCAGAAGCAACCCTATCATATCAAATCTCACACCATACCGGTTGGCCATCTCATTCCAGCTGTAACGCTCGGCAATGTTCGCAAGCCTGTCAAGAAGAACAACGCCCTCACTTCCGGCAAAAATGCGGGCAACCTCAATGCCAAGAATAGATCTGATGCTAAGCAGCCACTCCCCTTCACTATTGGCGCGAAGATTGGCAGAGAAGCGGGTGCGTTCGCCATATAGATAGGCTTCGCCCCTTATACGCCTGATAAAGAGTGGTGGCACACCAATGTTACTTTCAACAAGATTGCTGTAACTGACAATATTGCCGGTTTCACCAGCATCAGCCTCAACAGTAGCGGATCGTCGTACCAGCGAACATCCGCTGCCGGCAAACAACAACAACAGCATCGGTATAATAAGTACTAATCTCATCTTCTGCATCTCTCAATCTCCTTTATAAGGTGGTCGCGCGTATCGTCAAGCTCAAGAGCCTTTTCCCAGGCCTCAATGGCCTCTTCACAGTTACGGCGGGCCTTGAGGATATAACCAAGATGCTCGTAATAGACGGCATTACTTCCACGGTCGCTCTCCAGCCCCTCTACCACCTCACGCATTATAGCTTCAGCACGCCTGTACCTGCGCAGCTTATAGAGCACCCAGGCGTGGGTGTCATTATAGTGTTTACTATCATCCTCAATCTCTACTACCCGCTCAATAAGCCTCCTGGCATATCTTAACCTTGTGTTGTTTTCGGCAAGGAAGTAGGCATAGTTGTTCATAATTATAAGATCATCAGGATTGAGCTCCAGAGCCTTCTCATAGAGGGCAAAAGCCTCATCGGTTTCACCCTGACGATAAAACAGATCGGCTTCAAGGGTTATAAGATGCACCTGTAGATCGGGATTCCCCGGCATGGCAGCACGGAGATAGGTAATCTGTCCCTCAGCATCTTCAAACTCGCCAATCTCAATTGCAGAGTAGGCATGCAGAATTCTCGGATATACAGCATTGGGGAAATAGTCTATAGCCTCAGCCGTAACAGCATAAAGCTGTTCAAACTCTTCAGCCTGGGCAAGCAGCTGAATAAGCTGTTCCCATGCCATATAGTAAGCGGGCCATCTTTCGGTAAAAGAGACAAGCTGCTCCATGGCCTGACGGTTTCTTCCGGTCAGGTTATAGAGCTCCGGCTTCAGGAGGAACACCAGGGGTTCATCGTCGTACGAGGCCTCAAGAAGAATAAGAGACATCTCAAGCTCATGCGAATGCTCCCTTACAAACGATTCATCTTCCAAAAGCTCGGAATAGATAGTAACCTTGTCTTCTACAGAGATATCGTCGCGTAATAAAAGTGAGTTGAGCAGCCCGAAATAGTCCCTGTAGTTCTCTTCAGCAAGGAAGAAATCGAGCAGGCTGAAGAGGGTACGAATATCATCGGGTTCTCTCTCAATAAGTACATCATAGACCCGTCCCGCCTTGATAAGCTCACCCATATCGCGATACATTTCGGCCAGCAGCCCAAGGTAGAGAGTCTCTTCAGGATTATCCTCAATAAGTCTCTCAAGCCGTGCCTCGGCAGCATCCCACTCCTCCATACCGATGAGTGCCTGCAGCAGCGGTATGGCGTTGCGCCCTGTCAAGGGGAAGCGCTCTTCAACTGAACGGAAAGTGCTGAGAGCATCTTCATAATTTCCACTGCTCAGGTAGGCATCACCAAGGGCGAAGAGAAGCTCTACCTCATCGGGATAGAGTTCGGCGGCAGCCTCATAATAGTGTGCAGCTCTCAGGAAATCACCCTTTCGCATCTGCAACGAGGCATTCATACGGTAATACCAGAGTGTTGGGTTCAGCTCAAGTGCCCTGGCAGCATAACTTTCAGAGCTTTCAAAGTCGCCAGCTCCATAGGCAAGCCGGGCAAGCTGATAGTATGCACCGTCGCGGTGCGGAGCCACCTTAGTGGCCTGCTCGAACAGGTCAACGGCACTATTTATAGCACCCAGATGTTTATGGCGCAGACCCTCCATAAATATGTACTCATACATCAGGTCGGCCTCGGAGGTGTCAATTTGACGCGATACAGAGCGGCTTACAGATCTGCTGCAACTCATTACAAGAGTCGCGGCAACAAGCAGATAGAGTATACAGTTTCTGTTCATATTAAGCATTACCGGTATGGCCGAAACCTCCGGCACCACGCCCTGTGGCACCTATTTCGGCACTCTCTTCCCATACAACCGTCTCATGTCGTGCTACAATCATCTGGCATATACGGTCACCGTTATTAACAATGAAATCTTCAGCGGAGTGGTTAATGAGTATCACCCCAACCTCACCTCTGTAGTCGGCATCGATTGTACCGGGAGTATTGAGAACGGTAATACCCTTCTTGATGGCAAGCCCGCTCCTTGGCCTTATCTGAGCCTCAAAACCCTCAGGCAACTCAATAAAGAGGCCGGTTGGTATAAGCGCCCTTCCACCTCGCTCAATAACAACAGACTCATTGAGGCAGGCTCGAAGATCCAT
Organism: Bacteroidales bacterium; assembly: GCA_007132995.1. Lineage (GTDB taxonomy): Bacteria > Bacteroidota > Bacteroidia > Bacteroidales > VadinHA17 > SLNP01. The sequence goes on from SLNP01000090.1 coordinate 7,610, forward strand.
GCCGGCAGAGAGGCCGGTACCATGCTCCGGCAGCTGATGTCCCGATCTGTTTACTATCTTCACTTTAACCATAATATCAACAAAACATAAGTTAATCTCCTTTCGGGTCAAAAGTTCGCCATAAGGTCATACCACAGCATCACCTTTACCAAAAATAATTGTCATCAGCCTGTCGCGTCTTTCAGCCAGCAGCAGATAGAGCCCGACAAGCAGGGTATTCAGAGCCAGCGTGGCACCCAGCCCCATATCGGGGACTATATATAACGAGACAAAAACAAGGATAATTGCCAACGATATATAGAGGGCCGCAGACCTCAGATCATAGTCGACAGGGTAGTGCCGGCGCCCGGCAAAGTAAGAGAAAATAACCATAACAAAATAACAGGCTACATGAGCCCATGCTGAAGCCATATAGCTGTAAAGAGGTATAAAGAGCAGGTTTATGGTCAATGTAACAGCCATTCCGGTAATGGTTATGTAGGCCCCATACCTTGTCATATCGTTCACCTTGTACCAGACACTAAGATTGATAAAGAGTCCGTACAGGAGGAAAGAGAAGCTTATAATTGGAACCACCACAAGGGCTTCCCTATAAACCGGCCCTACAAAATATTGAATAACGGGTAGGTAGAGATTAACCGCAAGGAAGAGTAGCGAGCCGCAGATAACAAAATACTTCATAACAGCGGCATACGACTCTTTGGCGCTCACCTTCCCGGCACGCTCAAAAAAGAAGGGTTCGGCCGCAAACCTGAACATCTGAACGAATATAGAGAGCAGCACTGCGATCTTGTAGGCTCCGCCGTATATTCCCACAACCTCAAGGCCCTCATCACCGCCATGCAGCCGGCGAAGAAGAACCTTATCAATGACATCGTTTACCGTACCGGCAATACCTCCGACAAGAAGGGGCAGCGAATAGCCCATCATAGAGAGCCAGAGCCCCGGGCTGAACCTGAACTTCACCCTGAAGATAACAGGTAGAAGCATAAACAGGGTCGCAATGCTTCCCGTCAGGTTGGCGACAAAGACATAGCCCACCAGGTAGTCGGGGTTGAAATAGTTCACAAAGAGCGGCACCCCTGACTCATAGAGTTTAGGGGCAACGCGCAGCAAAAAGAGCGATAAGCCAACTATAATCAAAACATTGGCAATCTTTATAATACTGAAGGTAAGCGGTCGTTCAAGGCTTCTCAGCCTGGCAAAAGGAACGGCACAGAAAGAGTCTATCGCCACAATGGCAAGGAACATCTTTATGTAGTCGCGGTTTGCACTATAGTTGAGCAGCGAGGCGATAGAGCCGGAAGTGAGCAGGGTAAGTGAGAGAAAGAGTGAAGAGGTGATAAAGAGAGATACCAGCGCTGTAGAGTAGACAAGCGAAGGGTCGTTGCTTTTATTAACATACCTGAAGAAGCCGGTCTCCATACCATAGGTAAGCAGCACAAGCAGAATCACCATCCACGCATAGAGCTCCGTAATAACGCCATAGTCGGCTGCATCGGTCAATGTATAGGTAAAAAGTGGTGTCAGCACAACATAGTTGAGAAACCTCGGGACAATGGTCCCCATCCCATACACAGCAGTCTGACCAGCAAGCCTCTTAACCTCGAGCATAAGCCTGAAATTCACCGGTACAAAGTTCACCGGCATTTAAAGTAGCACAATGCAGATAGACTTAAACTTCTCTATCAGCACTTTATGTCAAAAACAAAACCTACCTGCAAATATAACCATCACAATTAACTCATAAAGGCTCCGGGGTCATTTAATCACATTTTTACTGCCCCGGGGTGCGCCAGTCAGGTAAATTCTCATATTTATCAATTAATCAATATATTTGCATTGCCCACAAAACCGGTCTTTTTTCGGTGGAACCACAGGTTCCCCTGAAAATGTCAGCGGCAACAACATGAGCAGTCAAAAATTGCTGCCGGTTGCAGAGGCATCTTATTGGAACCTATAAATTGAGATAGTTATGAGAAGAGTTCTGTTTTCGATTGCCATAGTAACGATACTTAGTGCTTGCAATCAGGCCCCGGAGGGCAACACCCATGTTAAACTGGAGACTACCCATGGCGATATAATCATTGAGCTATTTGACGAAACGCCGGGGCACAGAGACAACTTCATAAAGCTGGTCAACGACGGTTTTTATGATGGAATTCTTTTTCACAGAATTGTTCCCGGTTTTGTGATACAGACAGGCGACCCACGGCGCAGAACATCATACAACGCGGGCGATGATGTTTCAGATCTCACCTACACCATAGAAGCAGAGATAGTACCGGGTCTCTTCCACCAGAGAGGGGCGGTAGGGGCAGCCCGTACCGGCGACAATGTAAACCCCGGGCGAAGGTCTTCCGGAACGCAGTTCTACATAGTCTCAGCGGGCCAGGTAGAAGAGGAGCAGCTTATCGCGGCCGAAGAGAGAATCAACATAGGCAACGAGCAGCTTCTCTACAGCAAAATTCACAGCGAAGAGCGTGACAGGGCGCTAGAGGCCGACACCACGCTTACAGAGGCTGATATAATAGAGATAGCAACCAACAGGGTAAAGGAAGAGATGGAGAGAAGTGGTCGCTATCAGATAGATGAGACACAGCGCGAGGTATATCGCAACATCGGTGGCGCCCCCCACCTCGACAACCACTACACCGTATTCGGCCAGGTGGTAGAGGGTCTTGATATTGTTGAGGCCATTGAGAATGCCGACATTACAGGCTCGGTTCCCACAGGAGATGTTCGCATACTGAATGCAGAAGTTCTGACAAGGGGATTGTCAGGCAGGAGGTAGAGATTGCATAATAATGAAAAACCAACATTAAAGAATGATCCAGGAGATCGCCCGGCTAAGAGAAGAGATAGATAGCTTCTCGTTCAACAGCAAAGATGATACAGAACAGTTTCGCCTCAGGTTCCTCAGTAAAAAAGGTGCAATAGGCGAGCTCTTCGCCAGGTTCAGGAATATACCGGCACAAGAGAAGAGAGACCTGGGGGCCGAGCTCAACAGGTTGAAGCAGTATGCCGCCACTCTATATGAAGAGAGGCTTAAAGAGTTGGAAAGTGCAGAAACCGGCAAAAAGGGGGTGCATGAAGATCTCACCATGCCCCCCTATCCCTTTGTTACCGGCAGCAGGCATCCCATATCGATAATAAGAAATGAGATAACCGACATCTTTTCGCGTGTGGGCTTCACCGTCAGCGAGGGACCTGAGATAGAAGATGACGCTCATGTATTCTCCAAGCTCAATTTCGCCCCCGATCATCCGGCCAGAGATATGCAGGACACCTTCTTTATATCGCGCAATTCAGAGATAGAGTCATCGCCCGACGACATACTGCTGCGCACCCACACCTCTTCGGTTCAGGTCAGGGTTATGGAGAGCGAGAAGCCCCCCATCAGGACAATTTCGCCGGGAAGGGTATTCCGTAACGAAGCAATATCGGCCCGGGCCCACTGTATATTTCATCAGGTAGAGGGGCTCTACATAGACCATGATGTCTCGTTCGCAGACCTTAAGCAGGTGCTGCTCTACTTCTGCACAGAGATGTTCGGGTCGGGAACAGAGATAAGGTTAAGACCCTCATATTTCCCCTTCACAGAGCCGTCGGCAGAGCTTGATGTTAGCTGTCTTCTCTGCGGGGGCAAGGGGTGCAATGTATGCAAATATTCGGGCTGGCTCGAGGTTTTGGGTTGTGGAATGGTACATCCCGCCGTTCTGGAGGCCTGCGGCATAGATAGCAAAGAGTACACCGGTTATGCCTTCGGAATGGGCATAGAGCGTATCGCCATGTTAAAGTACAATGTTAACGATCTGAGGCTCTACTTCGAAAACGATGTAAGGTTCCTGAGCCAGTTCGGCACAGCACTGTAGCGCCCCCATGCAGACAGATTACTGAACGACAGCTCCCGGCAAAGGCCAGCCCCGCCGCACCTCAAATATTGCCCCCCACAATTCCCGGCACAACCAAGCAGTGGCCGGCCCGCACCGCAAGGCAGAGAACCGCACACAGAGACACAACAGGCCCCGCCGCACTTCAAATATTGACCCACACAATTACCTGCACAACCCGTCAGTGGCAACAAAAGAATATACCGTCCCAACCCGGCCCCACATAACCGTAACCCGTCAGGCAGATGGTTGAACAAAAGCCTCTCCATATTGTTAAATATATCTATAAAAAAGGGGTTCACCTCTTTACAGTTATGAGAGTTACACTCTATTTGCTATATTTGGTGTTTTGCCGCAGGCTCCTCGCAAATTGCACCACAAGGAGTCAGAGAAGAGAGGGAAGGTAAAAAGCAGCCATCAATCTTTAACAGTAACACAACCCGCTACATCAAAGATATTTACGAACTTTGTAGCTGGGCCGCTTTTTTCCTCCGGCGAGTAAGAGGCCGCAGATATCACCCTGGTGAGGTGAGAAATACCGCAGTGACAATTTAATAGATGAAACGATGAAACAGTCAGACGCACCCATTCCGCTTTGTGAATCATGCTCATTTGAGTCAAGCTCACTCTTCAAGACTTTGACAAAAGATGAGATAGATATTGTCAACTATGAGAAAGACTTCAGGCAGTACAAAAGGGGTGATGTGCTGTACCAGGAGGGTAACCGCATCAATGGTTTCTTCTGTGTCAACAAAGGCATTATCAAAGTATTTAAAACCGGCTTCGATGGCAAGGAGCAGATAATACGGTTTGCCAAGAGAGGTGATATCATTGCCTACCGTTCGGTCATCACCAACGAACTGGCATGCACAACTGCAGAGGTTATTGAAGAGACCCATGTATGCTTCATACCCTCAGACATACTTCTTAAGCTTGTCAAGACAAACCCCTCCTTCTCTTTCGAGCTTATGCTGCTAACCTGCCACGAGCTGGAAGAGGCCAACTCTTACATAACAGATATCGCACAGAAAACTGTCAGAGAGAGACTTGCCGAGGTACTGATACATCTTTACGACGAATTCGGAACCGACGAAAACGGTTTCCTCAACATCAGCCTTACCCGCGAAGAGCTTGCAAACATAGTGGGTACTGCAACAGAGTCTGTAATACGGCTGCTCTCAGAGTTTAAGTCAGACAAATATATAGAGCTTCAGGGCCGAAAGATAAAGGTAAAAGATACCCGCGGTCTGGAAAAGTTAAGCAACATCCTGGGTTAAACGCCCCATCGCCTTTACTGTTAAGGCAAACAGACAGACACATTCAAGGGCTTCCCGTTGAATCATTCAGTTACCCCCTAACCCGGGGCTGTAGTGTTGTCAAAAACTGTATGAAGAATTATGCGGTTTTGAGACCCGGCTCTTTTTGATATTTATTACCTATCCCTTACCCGGGGCGCGCCATTACTATAAATCAGATAAAGCATCACAATACTTTCGACAGATAGAGACGTACGCCGGGTTGCGTCAGCACTATTGTTAAAATCTATGAAGCAGTCAGGTATTTTCGATGCATGGATCTACCGCTGACCGGCGGCCGGAAGTATGTTACCGGATATAGGCATCATATGCGAGTGTCAGGCGGCTCTAGTCGATAAGATAGTTCAGTAAAACATATAGTACCAGCCCGAATATCATAGAGGCCAGACTGGCAGCCAGAAGGCTGTTGCTGTCTATTCCGCTTAGCTGTTTGTATACGATAAGGCCCAATCCGGCCACTATAAACAACAAACCTGCATTTTTAACTATCCCTTTCATACCATTATTCCGGTTTATAATCGTTAATCAACCAATACTACCTGTTACAGACATCTGGCTGCGAAACTCAACATTAAAAGAGGCCACAACCAGCACAGGTGGCAAATATAGTCAATAATAGAGAGATACCAAATCGTTAAAACAACAATTGGCCTGTAGTATCACCCTTTGAACGACCCATATGGCTATAGGCAGCCTCGGTGGCCTCTCTTCCCCGCGGAGTTCTTTTAATGTAACCCTCCTTGATAAGAAAAGGCTCATAAACCTCCTCTATGGTACCACTCTCTTCCCCTACCGCGGTAGAGATAGTATTCAGACCGACAGGCCCACCATGAAACTTATCAATAATAACTGAGAGAATCTTATTATCCATCTCATCAAGGCCATGGCTGTCAATATTAAGAGCCTCAAGGCTATATTTTGTTATCTCAATATCGATATCTCCACTACCCTTTATCTGGGCAAAATCCCTCACCCTTCTGAGCAGTGCATTGGCAATACGCGGGGTTCCCCTTGAGCGTGAGGCTATTTCAAAAGCGGCCTCATCATCAATATTGACATTTAGAATTTCAGACGACCGCCTTACAATATTCTTAAGAACCGTATTATCGTAATACTCCAGATGAAATTTAATGCCAAAGCGGGCCCTCAGCGGACCAGTCAGAAGTCCCGACCGGGTTGTGGCGCCAACAAGAGTAAAAGGGTTAAGGTTAATCTGCACCGAACGGGCACTGGGCCCTTTGTCTATCATTATATCAATTCTGAAATCTTCCATAGCCGAGTAGAGATACTCCTCGACAATGGGCGAAAGCCTGTGAATCTCATCGATAAATAGAACATCACTCTCTTCCAGCGATGTAAGAAGACCGGCCAGATCGCCCGGTTTATCAAGAACAGGGCCGGAGGTAATTTTGAGGTTAACACCCAGTTCAGCGGCCACAATATTTGCCAGGGTGGTCTTCCCAAGCCCGGGTGGGCCATGCAGAAGCACATGGTCAAGCGCTTCGCCCCTCATAAGAGCCGCCTTAACGAATACAGTAAGATTCTCTATAATACGGGGTTGCCCGCGAAAATCGTCAAAAGAGCCTGGTCTTAATTGTCTCTCCAGCTCCTGCTCTGCGGTACCCTGAACCTCTTTCCTGATATTAAAACTCTCAGCCATCAGGCAAATATAGCACTATCTTATAACCCTTACATCACTCTCTGTAGGCTGCACCCTCATACCGTTAATGGCCCTTACCATATCGTTACGGTACGACACTGCTATTATCTCCACACCCTCGTCGGTAAATCTTCTCCATACCCTTTCGCGCAGACCTCTTATATAGAATCGCTCCTCCTTCAGCCTTCCGTTGTCATGATACAGAATATGCTGTCCCTCAGCCTGTCCCTGGGTATAGCTGCCCCTGAAACGGAGCTGGCCATTGTCATACCACGACTGCCACAGACCCTCCCTGAGACCCAATATATAACTACCCTTTTCGGTATGACCTGATACTGAGAACTTCCATTCGCCATTACGCTCTCCGTCGGCATACGCACCCTCAGCTATAATTTCACCTTCGGGGCAGTACTCAATATATTGACCATCGCGTCTGCCCTGATAATACTCCTCCTCCCTCAGAAGAGATCCGTCATCATAATACCACCTCCACAAGCCGTGGGTACGACCATTACTGTATTGTCCGGTCTGAATAACCTGTCCCTCTTCATTATAGAACTCCCACCTTCCCGATCTTCTGTTGGCGCTGTATTGACCAGACGCGCTGACGGTTCCATCATCAAAAAACTCCTTCCAGGTACCATTACGGTTACCATCCATGTCAATAATACCTTCTGATACCTTGATGCCCATGTCGTTATAGACCATGGCGTTCACTATGTCGCCATCGTCATCATATTCACGGTGGATGCCAACAGGGGTGTCATCACGGTAGGGGCCACTATAAATCAGCACATTATCGTCATTATAACGGTTTACAATCTCAATACCCGATGCGCTGCCGGCCTCGCCCTCAACGATACGACCCTCGTCATAGAGCAGAGAGATAACAACCCTTCCCCTTCTGTCAAACTCACGGTAGAAACCATGAAGCATATCATTGCGATAACTCTTCTCGACCCTCACACTGCCATTATCGTGAAACTCACGCCACTCACCTTGCCTCATACCGCTGTTATCCAGCCGGTTAATCATTGTACGACTAACCATTAAATCGTTGCTGTACTCTATCAGGGTAATCACATTTCCCCCGGTATCGAACTCTCTTGAGAGGCCCTCTTTCCTTCCGTTAATGTAGTTGATAGTCTGCATGACCGATCCGTCCGGATGGTATATGTATGCGGTTCCCTCACGACGGTCGGCAGCATAGAGCTCCCTTGAATAGATGTAGAGGCCTTCACGGGCATCCTTTCTGTAGGTATAGGTATATCCGTTTCTACTACCCAGGTGGTAGTTAATCTTTTCAAGCGTATCGCCGGCATTATCATAGAATACCCAGGTACTGTCAAGCAGAAAAGAGGTTCTCCTTCCCTCAGACTTCTTTATACCTGTAACATAGTAGCTTATCCAGTATCCGTCGGGACGGCCATCGCGAATATAACCCTCTGATGAGACAACTCCATTTGGATACCTGAACTGGTGAAAGCCATCAGGTAAACGCTGATCCTGTCCCCACACCGGAAGCGAGAGCAAAACAACAGGTATCATCAGAGCAACCAGCCTCATATCACCTCATTTTTACGATTCATCCTCTTACACAGCGCTTACAAAGTCACCCCGCTACCACTCACCACCTTTGTCGTGTCGGCAGAGAGCTATTATACTGCACCCGGATAAAATACCCGAGCTGAATGTGGTCGGCTCAATATAGTCACAGACCCAGTCTGGCAGATATATCGAGCATCCGCTTTATAGGTTTGTATGCCCTTTTCATCAGATCTTCCCCGATAGTAATTTCAGGCATCTCAAATTTAAGGGTATTATATATCTTTTTCAAAGTTATCAGCTTCATAAAATTACATTCGCTGCATCCGCAGGTGCTGTCCTTAGCCGGGGCCGGAATAAACTTTTTCTCCGGCGATCTCTTTTTCATCTGGTGAATAATACCCGGTTCGGTAGCCACTATATAGCAGCCGGCGTTGTCAGTTGCACTATACTTAAGAAGGCCTGAGGTACTCCCAATATAGTCGGCAACCATGCGGACAGGAAGTTCACACTCCGGATGTACAATTATTTTGGCATCGGGGTTTTCTCTCTTTAAATCGAGAATTGCTTCCAGCGAAAACTCCTCATGAACATGGCAGGCCCCATCCCATACTATCATATCCCTGTTAGTCTGACTCTTTATGTAGTTACCAAGATTTCTGTCGGGGGCGAAAATAATTTTCTCATCTTCAGGCAGCGACTCTATAATTTTAAGCGCATTTGTCGATGTACAGATAATATCGGTTAAAGCCTTTATCTCGGTAGATGTGTTTATATATGATACAACCGTTCTGCCCGGATGTTTTTCAATAAAAGCACTGAACTCATCAGGAGGGCAGCTGTCTGAGAGTGAACAGCCGGCATTGAGATCGGGAAGCAGAACCCTCTTTTGTGGAGCCAGAATTTTGGCGGTCTCGGCCATAAACTTCACACCCGCGAATAGAATAATATCGGCACTATTTGATTCAGCCTTTTGAGATAGAGCCAGACTATCTCCAATAAAGTCAGCAATATCTTGAATATCAGAGGTCTGATAAAAGTGAGATAGTATTATGGCATTCTTCTCCCGCTTCATTCTCTCAATCTCAGCGATAATATCTACCCCCTCATCGGGAACATGATCTACATAACCCTCTTTTATCAACATACTATTAATAGATTTATCTTTTTATTTTTGAAATTTATCTCCCTATATGGTATTAATAATAGGCTGTTAATATGGTTGACGAAAAAATCGGCATCATCTTGTATTTTCGGAAGCAAACATTTTGCCAACAATATTTCAACAGCGCAAAATAGATATTTTAATTGATTTGTAACATGTTGTATGCTTTATGCACTACTGTTAATAAGGAGCATTCAACACCCTTGCGGCAGAAAAAGGTGAGTGGCAATCTGTTGATTTCCGGTGGAAAAGTGATAGAAAACAATTGAAAACCTGCTATTGCAAAATTGAAAAAAAAGAGGGGTCATTCAGGCTGATCAGAAGGGGCAAATTATCACTCTTTTTTCAGCACAATTATAACAGGTTATTAACAGGGAAAGAGCTATTTTTACCACATATGACAGAGGTGCTGCAGCTCTCCTGTCAATCTTAACAGAGGGCTCGGTAACAGATTGTATAATATATTATTACAAAAAAGGGGGTTAATGGATCATACAGACACTATTGGTATAGGGGCAGATCATGCCGGTTTTTCCCTTAAAGAGATATTGAAGACACACCTGCAGAAGAGAGGCTTTGCGGTAAAAGATTATGGAACCTTCTCTGACCAGAGCGTAGATTATCCCGATTACGCCCATCCTCTTGCGGCCGACATCAATAGTAAAGCCATCGGCAAGGCCATAGTGTTGTGCGGTTCCGGCAACGGGGTCAATATGACAGTCAACAAATATCCCGGGGTCAGGTCGGCACTCTGTTGGAGTGAACAGATAGCCATTCTGGCACGCCGTCACAATGATGCCAATATATGTGCCCTCCCGGCCAGATTCATCACCGAGCCGGAAGCGCAACTTATTGTTGACACCTTTCTTGATACCCCATTTGACGGCGGCCGTCATCAGAGAAGAGTAGAGAAGATTAAGAGCGGCGGCCCCGGTTCCTGTTACTCTTGAATAAAGTTTATAACTTTAGGGTTGACCAAAAATGTGCAACCTTTTATGGCAGGAATATATCTCCACATACCCTTTTGTCGCACCAGGTGTGGTTATTGCGATTTTTACAGCACCACAGACCTTTCGCTTACGGCACCCTTTGCCCGGGCCCTGGTTGAAGAGCTATCGCTGCGCCGCGACTATATTGGAGAGAGCACCATTGATACACTCTATTTTGGCGGGGGAACCCCGTCGCTGCTTCCCGCCGGAGAGCTGCGCATGATAATGGAGGCCGTGCGGCAGCAGTTTACACTATCAGATAAGCCAGAGATTACCATAGAGGTAAATCCCGATGATATAGAGAGCTCATCACTCGCCCTTCTCAAAGATTTAGGTTTTAACAGGTTGAGCATAGGTGTTCAGGCATGGCAAGATCACCATCTCACTTTCCTTGGACGGAGGCACACGGCAGATCAGGCCGATAAGGCTCTGGAGGCCTCTTTCAGGGCGGGCTTTGATAATATTTCGATCGATCTCATCTATGGCATACCATCTCTTACCGAAGAGGAGTGGGATGCGGCACTACAGAAGGCCTTCGGGTCGGGAATAGTACACCTTTCAGCCTACCATTTAACGATAGAGAGAGGTACCCCATTTGCACTCAAGGCCGGGAAGGGCTTGTTGCAGGAGATAGATGAAGAGCAGAGTACCACACAGTTTATGATGCTCAGGCAGAGAGCCGAAGAGGCCTCATTCGAGCACTATGAGATATCCAACTTCGCCCGCGACGGCCACTACTCACATCACAACATAGGTTATTGGAGGCAGGTGCCCTATCTCGGAGCCGGGCCATCAGCGCACTCGTTCAATGGTTACAGCCGGCAGTGGAACAGCAGCGATTTAGATCACTATATATCAGAACTCAAAGAGCAGAGGGTACCCTTTACAGTAGAAGATATTGATGAGAGGAAGAGGTTTAATGAGTATATAATGACCTCATTGCGTACCATGTGGGGTATAGATCTTGAATTTATAGAGCATCAGTTTGACAAAGAGACACACGACTATGTTGTAAACATAGCCTCATCGCTTATAGATTACGGGCTCTTGAGGCATCAGGGCAGAAATCTTGTTATCACAGCTCACGGAATGATGATATCAGACAACATTATAGAGAGGTTTATAAACCCGGAATAGCTCTGGTATCAGAGAGCAGTTCTGCAGCGGATACCAAAGCTATCAATTGTGCATTTAGGCGACATGACGGCGTGTGGCTGTTCATACAGCCACATCATCTTCCTTAGCGGGTGTGAAGTGTGGAATCCGGATCGCCCCTTAGCGGGCAAGCTACAACCTTACCGGAATGGCAGCAAGAACTTTAACAGCACCGTGTTATCTCAGGCTAAACTCCGTGTTACCTATCAGTACGCCATCCAGGTATAGCTCGGCGGTAAGAACGCCCTCAATAAAATCGCCCCTGTTCTCAACGAATATACATACATCAAGGTCCCGATTTTCATAGTCAACAGCCCTGCTGGCTGAAAACACCATATCTTCGCCATCAACCTGAAAGGTATTGCCGGGCGAGTCAGTTATTACCAGACCATCGGGCCGTATAATTCTCAGGTATACCCTCTTTTCCCCTGCCTCTGCTATAGGATTCTCCCTCAGGGTAAAGCAGACCTGCACCCTTGCCAGTCTGTTTATCCTGTCTGTCTCACGCCTGCGCTGGTTAAGGCCTGTAACAATAACATTTCTGGCATAGACTACAGAGGCCACCTCCACCTTGGCCGACAGATCCTCTCTCTGTCGCTCAAGTTCCACATTGGTTCTGGATACCTGTTGAATCTGGGTTCTTATCTCAACATTTTCGGCTGTAAGCATCTGGTTGCGCATATTCAGCGAGTCAATCTGCACAATATAGCTCTTCATGATATTGCGCATAGTACCTATCTCCGCACGGTATGCTCTTATGGTCTCGACATTCGATGCATTTATTGCCAGCAACCTTTCTATATACTCCTGCTCCTTTTGCAGTTTTGCATTCAGCGAGTCATTATCGGTCATCAGGGTATCATATGCGAACACCATAAGTCTCAACTCCTGCTCAAGGGAATCCCTTTCGTTGGTTAGCATCTGTTCCATCTCGAACATTTCGCTCTTCTGTCGCTGATAGGCCACCACCATTATTGTAAGGGTAACAGCCAGCACCACGGCCACGGCTATCAGCCCTACCGGCAGCTCCCTTCTCTTACTCTTTTTCTCCGGGGTGCCCTCACTCTTAAAACTCTTCTTCTCTTTCATATATATATCTGAAACCTTACGGGTAACAATCTTCATGCCAACAGGTAACTCTGTCGGGTCGCCTGCAAAAATACATATTATTGCAGAATAGATACTTTTTCCACATCTCATTATCTATCTTTACCGCATTCAGGTCTCTTATGCGTCGGTTAGTCCGATGGTCCGGCAGCATCAGAGGCACTGGGCATAAGTTAGAGTTACAGTGCATAAGGCCTTAGCCTAAGCTCAGTGAGTTTTGAGATGTTATGCCTGTAACAGAGAGATAGCACACAGATAAAAGTTGTTGTATATGAAATATCTGGGACCCCATGTAAGTGCCGCCGGCGGAGTTGAGAATGCACCGGTCAATGCTCATAATGTAGCAGCCTCCGCATTTGCCCTGTTCACCAAAAATCAGCGTCAGTGGGTTGCACCCCCCCTTAAGGCAGAATCTATAGCCCGGTTTCGCGATAACTGTGAGAAGTATGGTTACGCCCCCTTTCAGATACTGCCCCACGACAGCTACCTTATCAATTTGGGTAATCCCGACCCGCAGGCACTTGAGAAGTCGCGAAAAGCCTTTATCGATGAAATGCAGAGGTGCAGCCAGTTAGGGCTTGACAGACTTAACTTTCATCCCGGCAGCCATCTTAACAAGATATCAGAACAGGAGTGTCTGGAAATCATAGCAGAGTCACTCAACATAGCCCTCGACAAAGTGCCCGGTGTATCGGCTGTAATAGAGAACACCGCAGGTCAGGGCACCAATTTGGGTTACCGTTTTGAGCATCTGGCATACATTATTGAAAGGGTAGAGGACAAATCGCGCGTCGGTATATGCATAGACACCTGCCACTCCTACACCGCAGGCTATGATATTAAGAGTCATGAAGGGTTCCTCAAAACCTTTGAAGAGCTTGATAATATAGTCGGTTTATCCTATCTGATGGGTATGCATATAAATGATTCAAAGCGCGATCTTGGTACCCGGGTTGACCGGCATCACAACATAGGCGAGGGTTTCCTTGGCAAAGATATTTTCGGTTATATCATGAACGACAGCCGCTTTGACAACATACCACTTATACTGGAGACACCTGACGAAACCAAATGGGCAGACGAGATCAGAGAGCTTTACAGTATGGCCGCTCCAGGTCAGGATCCGCGTTCCGATATGGTAAAATAGCGATTACCCCTTTTTCTCCTTGCGCAGCACCTTTACCGCCTCCTTATATCCCAGGTCGAATAGCTCCTTCGCCTTAGACTGGTCGAAAGTGGTAAAGTGTCGTACCCCGGACGGTCTTATCAGCACATCGAAAAGATCCAGTTTTTCAGCCAGACCCTTCGAGAGGCTAAGCTGCAGGGTTCTTTCTGCTATAGAGATAAGCGATCCGAACTCATCTATACGGCCGGTATGGTTTACCACCGATCCAATAACCTTTTTACAGTCATCTCTTATTGCAGCAACCGGCGCGTTATCCATCACACCTCCGTCCACATAGTGATAGTCGCCGATTTTTACCGGGGCAAATATTACCGGAATAGATGATGAGGCTACTATTATTTTTTTTATCTCACCACCGTGAAAGTATTCAACCTTACCGGTATTGAGGTTGGTAACCGCGACATAGAGAGGTTTTTTGAGATCTTCGAACTTTTTCGCCTTAAGATTCTCATCAAGCAGTTTATTGATACCCTTTATCTTAAAAAGCCCCTCTTTGGGAAGTGTAAGAGATATCATATCGAAGGTAGAGTGGTCGCTCATTATCTCCAGAATCTCTTCGGCATTGTAGCCGTCTGCGAACAGAACGCCCGCTATGGCACCCGCGCTGGCACCTGCCACCACATCGATATCAATATTGTTCTCTTCCAGAGCCTTGATAACTCCCAGATGGGCATACCCTCTGGCACCGCCACCGCTAAGAACCAGGCCGGTATCATACCTGAATTTTTTCTCTCCCTTTTTGCTCATAAAGCGATATATTTAGCAAGTCTAATCTGTAAAACACAAATGTATGCAATTTATCATTATCGCTTATGACGGAACCGATGCAAAAGCAGAGGAGAGAAGGTTAAAAGTGAGGCCGCTTCATTTAGAGAGGATGAAAGAGCTCAGGGCCACCGGAAATTTTGTTTGCGGCGGTGCCATACTGGATATGGCCGGCAAGATGTCCGGCTCTATGCTGATATGTGAATTTCCCGATATGGAAGATGTTGAAGAGTATCTCAAAACAGAGCCCTATGTTGCCGGAGGGGTATGGCAGGATATAGAGGTTAAACCCTTCAGGATGGCCACTATAGAGTAGCGCTACATGGCACTTTATGGCGACATAGAGGTTAGAGGAGACAACCCCTTTCTTCTCTTTGATGAGTGGTATGGCGATGCCGCCGGGGGCATTTCCGGAGACCCTTCAGCCATGGTGCTCTCTACCTCAGGCAGAGATGGAGGTGTCTCCTCAAGGGTTGTTTTGCTCAAAGAGCATTGCCCCGGTGGGTTCATATTTTACACCAACTACGACAGCCACAAGGCAGCCCAGCTTGCAGACAATCTCAATACCGCACTACTGTTTTACTGGCCTCACAGGGGCAGGCAGGTACGCATTGAGGGTATTGCAGAGAAGGTGTCGGCAGAGAAGTCTGAGGAATACTTCATCAGCCGCCCCTATGGCAGTCGTCTGGGAGCGTGGGCCTCCCGGCAGAGCAGTGTAATAAAATCACCAGCAGAGATTACCGACCGTATTAACACCTTAAAGAGCAGATTCGGCTCGGAGGTACCCAGGCCCCCTCACTGGGGAGGCTACCGGGTAGTACCCTGCCTGTTTGAATTCTGGCAGGAGGGTGTGAACCGCCTCCACAGCCGCCTTCGCTGGCGAAAAGTAGGGGAGGAGTGGCACGCCGAAATGGTGGCCCCGTAAAAAGACCGGTTGCTCTTATCCGACTGCGAGTTTGCCCTTTTGATTTCCATTAGAATGTCGGTAGCCTCCCCCAAAAAGATATATCTTTACTAAGAGAAATTATTGAGTGTATAGTTACAGTTTAAAATGAGAAGCAGTTATACTCTTTCAGCACTGTTTTTGGCAAGTTTACTTATTCTGGTTACAGGAAGCTGTAGTCGAAAAAAGGTAGAAAATGATTTACTCAGGTGGCCCCTTCATGGGAAGGTGGAAAGTATAGAAGAGAAATCCTTCAGAGCCATTGATCAATCCGGGATTATTGTTAGAGGCCCCAGAGAGACTCCTCCTGATATGCGCTCTGACAGAGTTGCCTTTTTCGACACCAGGGGTAATCTTACCGAAATCTTCTATTATGACTCTGATGACCGTCCGGCAGGCCGGGTGGTTTTCCTGAGAAGTGACGATAATAGAAGGGTAGAGCGTTACGAATATGGTATCGATGGTAGAAGAGTATCGCTGACGCTCATCAGGTATAACTCTGAAGGAAGGCGGTTAGAAAGAACCAATTATAGTTCAGATACCATCCCCGAATCAAGAACATTTTACAGGCATGATAGTAGAGGGAATGTGATAGACCTTAAGTGGTATTCCACCTACGGAACGCTTCTAATGCATATTAGTTCGGAATTTGATAAGAGAGGACATAAGATTAGTGAGAAGGAGTATGACAATGATAATGTAATGGTTAGCAGGCGAGTCTATACTAATGACCCCAATGGCAACTCAACTGAAATGGTTGAGTATAACGCCGATGGCGCCATTTTAACTAAACGCACCTATACCTATGAGTATGACAGTATAGGTAATTGGTTGAAGATGGTGGTGTTTGAAGAGGGAATTCCAAAATATATAAGGGAGCGCAAGATTCAATACTATTAACTGACCCTCAAGTTTTCACCCTATACTGGTTATTTTAATAGCACTATAATACTTTTCTAATCGGTCTCTAATAGTACCGACCGGGGAACTACCATACATTTGCAGCGATAACGGAGATCCAGCCTTCAGTTATATTGAGGCTGAGATAATGGCTATAGGCAAACATGATGGCGAGATGGAAAAACTGGCCGGCAGGCTTACAATTGAGTATGGCGTAACAGAGGTGAGCTGGGAAATAGAAGGTCAGGAGAAGGATTGACAAGCATCGGGTACTGGCCAGACCGAATAGTTATCATTAAAATAAGGGTAACACCAAAAGATAAGAGGCCGGATATCTCCGGCCTCTCTGTAATTCCTCGTGGGCCCAGCTGGGCTCGAACCAGCGACCCCCTGATTATGAGTCAGGTGCTCTAACCAGCTGAGCTATGGGCCCCGAAAAATCGGACTGCAATATTAGTTAATTGAATCGAATTTGCAAAACAAATTCTTTTTTTCTATCTGTCATGGTGTTGTGGCAGCGCCGATTTATTACGAATGGTTTTCTCTGGTTTTGGTATGACCCAAAGTAGGCTTCCACCTTTTTTGCTTGACCAAAAGTTCTCTCTCAACTTTTGGCCTTGTCCCAAATTTTGGCTTTCTACCTTTGCTTGACCAACATTTCTCTCTCACCTTTTTTTGCTTGGACCTAAGGTGCTCATTTCTAACTTTATTGACGGGCCAAAAAAGTTACAACCGAGGTCCGGAGCGCAGCGACGGGGTGAGCTCGCGACCTAAAGGGAGCAACAAAGCCCCCGGCTAGCCTCCGTCCGGGGATATGGCTCTTCATAAAG
>SLNP01000046.1 GCA_007132995.1 Bacteroidales bacterium
TGTTGCTCCCGTCCGGTCGCGAGCTCGCCCGGCTTCGCCGACCTCGGTTGGCCACCTTTTTTGGTCAAGCAAAAAAGGTGGAAGCCCACTTTTGGTCCAAGCAAAAAAAGGTGAGAGAGAAATGTTGGTCAAGCAAAGGTAGAAAGCCAAACTTTGGGACAAGCCCAAAAGTTGAGAAAGAATACTTTTTGTCAAGCAACAAAGATGAAAAGCCAAACTTTGGGTCAAGGCCAAAAGTTAAGAGAGAGACCTTTTTGTCTTCCCCTCAAACCGATAGCATTAAACTATCGAAAAATTCCGGTTCTTAAACCGACATATACCGACCTTGGAGCCAGAGGTCCGTAAATGTAATCCGGATCTCTGTCAACCCCTTTATCAAAATCACTCTGATAACTGTTGAAGATATTCTTCATGCCACCGAAAAACTGTATCCTGCTGCCATTGATTCTGGCATCGTACCTGATGTTGAACCCCATGTCGAGAAATCTCTCTGTATCCCTTAGCAGCCCTGCTGTGGGATCCGGTGCCTCCTCACCAAAATAGGGTACCAGCATGGTTCCTGTGTAGGTTCCTGTAAGAGCGGCCTGGAAGTCGCTGCCCGGTTGCCAGCTGAAGGTAAAAAAGCCATACTTGTCGGGTGTCCTGAAGAAGGCTCTCTCTCCGAAGTCTACCGGCTCCTCAAACCTGCTTCTCTGAATTGTGAACCCAACTGTCATGTTTACCGATTGTGACGGTACAAGAGTTACCTCTGTGTTTATTCCCTGTACTACGGCTCCTGACTCTTCGTTGGTTCTTACATAGGTTACCACACCATCCTCATCCGGATCTCCGAACTCGTTGGCAAAGGGGTTTCGGAGCATGGTGTAAAAGGCTTCGCCTAATGCCTGTATATAAATATCACCTATGCGGCGACTGAAATCGACCGATGCCATTAAGCTGTGACTGGTCTCTTTTTCGAGGTTAGGATCGTTTACTATTATAACCTGCCTTGACCCTGATGTTGAGATGTGGAGATCTTCGTCGAACACCTGTGGCGCTCTGTAGCCCTGAGAATAGGAGAGACGGCCCTGCATGCGTGGTGTGATATCATAAAGCATGTTCAGCCGGGGGCTTATGACAATATCGCTGTCGCCCTCTCCGGTAACATTGTTGAACACATCGTACATCTCAACCCTTAAACCTGCTGAAAGCTTTGCTCTTCCCAGCCTGTAGTCTGCCTGGCTGAATAGCCCGCCTGTTGTGAGCTTCTGGTCGGCAACCAGAATGTTCTCTGTATGGGGAACCTCTACTATCTGTCCGTCGACAATAGTGGCGTTGTCGAGATCGGGATAGCCCAGCTTCTCATCTGTGAGATTTTCACTTCTGAACTCCAGACCCGATACCATGCTGAAGGCCCCGTTGCTGTAGTTGTACTGAGAACCTGCTACCCATGTGAGCCCCTCACTGTAGCCGTAATCGGAGAGCGATCTGCCGGCACCGTAGTAGGAGTCTCTCTTAACATCCTGTAGTGAGAGAAACAGAGACCATGCATTGGCGTTGGTGGTAAACTGCTCGAAGGTGAGTGCCGCTGAGTTTATATTGTGCCTGACCGCCTCGGTAAGCAGTGCCTCATGGTACGGCAGGTGGAAGCTGTCTCCTCCGCGCCTCTCTTCATTTATGCTGAAGTAGTCGACTGAGAGTCTGTTTTTCTGGTTAAAGCGGTGGAAGAGCCGTGCCCCCAGCGTGGTGTTACCTATCCTGGAGAGCTGGGAGAAGCCGTCGTCGTTGGTATCGAACGGATCGCGTGCCCTTTTGAATCCGTAAAGCGAAAGCCCGCTTTTGCCGTCGCCGGTTACTACAGAGCTGTTAAAACCGATATTCTGTTCACCGGCAAGAGAACCCCGGCCCTCTACACCCAGGCCGGTAAGGCCGGCAGAGCTGTTGAACTCAAAGCTGTTGTTAAGCGGATCTTTAAGTATGATGTTGATGGTGCCGGCAATGGCGTTACTGCCGTAAAGGGCCGACCCGCTTCCACGGACCACCTCGACCCTCTCTATCATATTCGATGGTATCATCTCCATCCCGTAAACGCCTGCCAGCCCACTGAATATGGGGCGGCTGTTGATGAGGATTTGCGAGTAGGGGCCTTCCATGCCGTTCATTCTTACCTGGTTAAACCCGCAGTTAGAGCAGTTGTTCTCAACCCTTATGCCGGGCATGAAGGCGAGCCCCTCGTTCATGGTGACCGACTGGGTGAGCGAGAAGGTGTGTGGTGTAAGGGTGTTGACTATTACCGAGGCATCGGTTCGGTCGCGGGCATTCCTGTCAGCGGTAACAACGACCTCCATAGTGCCCAGAATATCGGCCTCCAGGTTGAAGTTGACCTCTTTGGTCTCACCGGCCCTTAAATTAACCTCTATCTCTTTTGTCTTATAACCCAGAAATCGGGCAACAACAGTGAACTCCCCTTCGGGAAGGTTTACAAGAGAGTAGTGTCCGGTCTCGTCTGTTACCGTTCCGATGGTTGTGTTTTTGAGAAATACCGAGACAAAGGGAAGGTGCTCTTCGTCGGCAACGACATGGCCGAAAATGTTGGCATCGGTTCTTCTGGCTTGTGAATGGAGTAGCGATGATGACAAAATGATTGTCAGCAGGGTGATGGTGATAACTCTTATAGTCATGGTTTTGTAAGGCAATTGATCTGTGATTAACTCTCTGTTTACAGGGGAGTGGGCAGTTGTCAGGTCTCGTATGTGGCGGCAGGGCGATATGCGGTTGCCTTGCCGCCCGGGTTTTTTTACCTCCCCCTTGTGTTGCACAAATATAGAGATATTAGCGCGCCCGATTCATTGAGACAAGACCCCTTTATATATAATTAACAGGACAGCCTGCCGTTACAGGGTTTGCGGTAAGTGCTATTCCATTCCGGCAGATATGGCAGAAGCAGCACGCATAAGCATTACAGTGTCGGTGCTGCAAAGCCCATAGCGGCAGCCCTGTATGGCGTAGTCTGAGAGCCCTCCGGGCTCCATTGAGAATATGCCCCACGGCATGGAGTTTCTGTTGCAGGCCGATATTATTGTATCAACGGCCTTTACCATATCGGGGTGGGTTACCTTGCCTGAAAGATCCATGCTGGCCGAAAGGTCATATGGGCCGATGAAGAGGGCAGAGAGACCGGGAGTTGCTACTATCTCCTCAACGGAGTTGACCGCCCTGATATGCTCTGCCTGTACCATCACAATGGTAGAGTCGTTGGCCCCGGAAACATATTCCGCGAAACGACTGCCATAACCGTGAGCCCTGCCCACCCCGGTGCTCCTTATGCCACGAGGAGGGTAGTTGGCGGCAGATACGGCAAGTGCCGCCTCCTCGCCGCTGTTGACCATCGGAACCATTATGCCGTCGCAACCAAGGTCAAGAACCTGCTTTATTATTACCGGGTCGTTACCGGGTACCCTCACAATTGTAGTAATTCTGTCGCCTGCTGTTGCGATAAGTGTATCTGTATCTTTGAGCGTGAGAGCAGAGTGCTCCATGTCGATCATCACCCAGTCGAAACGGGCCTCTATAGCTATCTCAATAACCTGTGGTACTCCCAGGGTAACAATGGTGCCCTTCAGCATCCCTTTTTTTCCTGACTCTCTTTTCATTTCATCATCAATTAATTAGTGTGACACCACAAGTTGCCCCGGGGTTACAGAGGCCAGCCTGTGGTTTAACCAATTTCAGGGATATATAAGATATCTCTCCCTTATCTCTCCGTAGCTTTTGAGATCTTCGCTCCAACTCTCTCTTATCTCTTCCTCACTTTTACCTGCAACTATCTGCTCTCTCAGTCTTGTGGTACCGGCAAGCCTGTCAAAAAAGGGTGTAAAGAAACCGGACTCTCCTCTGTAGCTGTTGTATGCCTCTATCAGGAAGCTCAGCATCAGCCTGTCGGGTGGCACAATACCGCGGCTCTCTGAATCGCGCAGATCAGTGCCATGACAGAGCCGGCCCAGAAAGGGGGGATTTGTTGCGCCCGGACGGCTCTCCGGTGTAAAACTAAACCCACTGTAGGGAAGGTATGGAGACCCGTATATCTGAAACGGATATGGGGTGCCCCTGCCAACCGATATTTGGGTTCCCTCAAAAAAACAGAGAGAAGGATAGAGGTAAATGGAGAGCTGATTTGGGAGGTTGGGCGACGGTCGCACGGGGATGATGTACCTGTAATCCCTCGAGTATCCACTCATACCTATAACTGTGAGATCGCACCTGATGCCATTCTCAAGCCACCCCTCTCCATTGACCATCATTGCATACTCACCTACGGTAAGGCCGTGAACCACCGGTACCGGATGCATCCCGACAAAAGAGTTTTGTGACGGCTCAAGCAGGGGGCCATCGTAGTAATGTCCATGCGGATTTGGCCTGTCCATAACGATAAGTGGAACACCCGCTTTGGCACAGGCCTCCATCACATAGTGCATGGTTGATATGTAGGTGTAGAACCGGGCACCAACATCCTGTATGTCGAATATTACCAGATCAATGCCCTCCATCTCTTCAGGAGAAGGTTTCATCCTGCTTCCATAAAGGCTGATAACAGGTATGCCTGTCTTCTGGTCGATGCCCCCTTTGATATGTTCGCCTGCATCGGCCATCTCTCTGAAACCATGCTCGGGAGCGAATATTGCCACCAGGTTTACTCCCAGCGACAACAGGGTGTCTGCAAGATGGCGATCGCCAATCATAGATGTCTGGTTTGCAACTATAGCGATATTTTTTTCGCTGATAAGAGGCAGATACTCTTCAACTCTTTCGGCGCCTGTGGCAAACCTCACCTCGTCTCTTTCCGGTACAGCCCCACCGCAACCGGCTGCTGCAGGAGTGGTAACTATCAGTACAAGAAAGGTAAAAAAAACACTTTTTCGCATCTCTCTCTCTGTTGGCGTTGGCGGACATCCCTAAACCGGCGCCAAATTTACAAATAGCGATTCAATAATCAATGAGAGGCAGGCAAGAGAGGCTCTTTAAGGATGAGTGCGAAATAGTTCTGCTGCCCGGAACCCTATAACCCCAAAGGGGCTGCTTTTTTTTATACTTTTGCACTCTGAGTTACCAGATGCCCGTTTTTGATATAAACAGAACTGTGTTATGAATATTTCTGCCAAGTATGACCCGTCGGTTACCGAAGAGAAGTGGTATGGCCGCTGGCTTGAAGATGGTCTCTTCAGGAGTGTTCCTGATAGCCGTGAGCCTTATACCATAGCGATACCACCACCCAATGTGACCGGCGTTCTGCATATGGGACATATGCTTAATAATACCATTCAGGATGTTCTTATGCGCAGGGCCCGTATGAAGGGTAAAAACGGGTGCTGGGTACCTGGTACAGACCACGCCTCAATAGCGACCGAGGCAAAGGTCGTTGCCATGCTGAAGGAGAGAGGCATAAGTAAGAGTGACCTTTCGCGTCAGGAGTTTCTTGACCATGCATGGGAGTGGACCAGAAAACATGGAGGAATAATACTTGAGCAGCTAAAGCGCCTGGGCGCATCGTGCGATTGGGAGCGTACGGTTTTTACGATGGACAGGGAGCGGTACGACTCTGTTATCAAGGTGTTTATTGATCTTTATGAAAAGGGGTTGATATATCGCGGGGTAAGAATGGTGAACTGGGACCCCCAGGCCTCTACTGCCCTCTCTGACGAAGAAGTGAACTATGTTGAGGAGGAGTCAAAGCTCTATTATGTAAAGTATTGTGTGGCGGGGGAAGACGATTATGTGGTCGTCGCCACGACAAGGCCTGAGACCATTCTGGGTGATACTGCAGTGTGTGCCAATCCGTCCGATGCCCGCTACGCCTCACTAAAGGGCAAAAAAATTGTTGTTCCAATGGTTAACCGGGAGGTGCCCTTCCTGTTTGATGACTATGTCGATATGGAGTTTGGTACAGGGGTACTGAAGATAACGCCGGCCCATGACATTAATGATTACGAGATAGGACTAAGGCATAAACTGCCTGTTATTGATATCCTTAAAAGCGATGGAACTCTCTCTGATGCAGCCGGACTATTTATCGGAGAGGACCGCTTTGAGGCACGAAAGAGGGCGGTTGATCTTTTGCGGGAGTCCGGTGCTTTGCTTAAGGTTGAGCAACACCGTAATAAGGTTGGGCGCTCGGAGAGAACCAACGCGGTAATAGAGCCACGGCTCTCTGTTCAGTGGTTTCTTAAGATGGAGCAGCTTGCCGGCCCGGCACTTGAAGCGGTTAACAGAGGAGATATAGAGATACACCCTCCCAGATTTGTTAATGTTTACAGGCACTGGATGGAGAATGTTCATGACTGGTGTATAAGTCGTCAGCTTTGGTGGGGCCACAGGATTCCGGCATATTACTACGGCGATGGTGACTTTGTTGTTGCTGCAGATGCCGATTCGGCGCTGAAGAAGGCCCGCGAGGCAAGTGGCAACCCAAATCTCAGGCCTGAAGATATTGTTCAGGATGAAGATGTTCTTGACACATGGTTCTCCTCCTGGCTCTGGCCGGTTACCATCTTTAATGGTATTAACGACCCCGGTAACCGGGAGATGAAATATTACTATCCTACCAATGATCTTATTACGGCCCCTGAGATACTCTTCTTCTGGGTTGCCAGAATGGTGGTGGCCGGATATGAGTATGAGGGAGAGAGACCTTTTAATAACATCTATCTTCATGGGTTGGTAAGAGACAAGCAGAGGAGAAAGATGTCTAAATCGCTTGGCAACTCACCCGATCCGCTGGAGCTTATAGAGCGTTACGGTGCCGATGGTGTGAGGGTCGGCATGCTTCTCTGCTCTCCTGCCGGCAATGACCTTCTTTACGACGATTCACTGCCTGAGCAGGGTCGCAACTTCTGCAACAAGATATGGAACGCCTTCAGGCTTGTAAACAGCTGGCAGGCTGACGAGTCGCTCAGTCAGCCTCTCTGGTCGGCCGAGGCAGTAGGCTGGATGGAGCAGCTTATAGAGAGCAGTTCGGTTGAAATTGAGACCCTCTTTTCCAGATTCAGGATATCTGACGCGCTGATGGCCCTCTACAGGCTCTTCTGGGAGCAGTTCTCTTCATGGTACCTGGAGATTGTCAAGCCTGTTGAAGGCAAAGCTATAGACGCCGAAACCTACCGATCTACAAAAGAGATATTCTGCAGGCTAATGCAGCTGATACACCCTTTTATGCCCTTTATAACTGAAGAGGTCTGGCATCTTGCAGGGAACCGTCCCAAAGGAGATTATATTACCACTTCGCAGCTCCCGGTGGGTAATCCCGATGCCGACGCTGCAATGGTGATAAGGCGATTTGAGGCCACAACGGGGATAGTCGCGTCAGTGCGCAATGTGCGGAGAGAAAGGCAGATAGCCAACAAGAAGCCCCTGAAAATTGTAGTTCTCTCAACAGAGGCCGCTTTTGAACAGCTCGCTGTTGCACCTGTAATAGCAAGGCTGTGCAATATATCGGAGTTCGTCTACTCGGAGAGCAAACCGGAGAGGGCCGTTCCGTTTATGGCAGGGAATATCCAGCTCTATATCCCTATCGAAGATGATATGGATAGTGATGCTGAGCGGGATCGTATAGTGAAAGAGATAGAGTACTATACCGGATTTCTTGCGAAGGTGAACAAGAAGCTCTCAAACGACTCATTTGTTAATAATGCGCCTGCTGCGGTTGTTGAAAATGAGATAAAGAAGCGGGTAGACGCACAGGGTAAGATAGATGCTCTGAAAGAGCAACTTGCAATGCTGGGGGGGTGAATGGGACACTCCCTATGGTATACCCATTCTCAAATAGTAGTTGTTATCCTCTTTTGTCACACCCCATCTGTCGTTCAGATGGAGGCTCCATCCGTTACCGGTTACAGAATTATTTCTTATCCTGATACTGCCGGCCGAAACCCTCATCTCTTTAAGATTGTGAAGCACCAGGCACCCGCCTCCTGTAA
>SLNP01000078.1 GCA_007132995.1 Bacteroidales bacterium
AAAAAGTCAAGGCTAAAGCGGTTTCGGGGAGTCTTCACTGCGGGCAGCATACCGCGTTACAACTCGGTCTGCTGCGCAGCCCTCAAACAGTAACGCTAACCGTATATCACATTTGTATCATCCTGGTATTGCTGCCCTCCGGTCAGACTCTTACCCCGAACCCGCTTAAGGCCAAATATAATCGACTCGCTGATTACATAGCTTTGCTAATGAGATAGAACTGTCTTACATGCTCGTTGCACAACCCGTGATAAGATAACCTGTCCGTTTTGCATGATAACTACACAACCCGTGCAGGGGTGAGCGCACATTATTATCCGAAATATCTTAAAGCTTTTTTTAGCGCGAGCGTTAGCGAGCAGATCTCTCCGCTCTCCGCTGCGAGCAACGCGAGCACCAGAGAGCACTTAATGATTTTTCCATTAAATTCGCAGTATAATCAATCAGTAATTGCAATGAGGGTATTTTACACAGTGATAGTCATAATGGCCATCTCCCTGATGCCTCCTGGCGGAAAGATCTCGCCGGTCAGGGCTGCTGAACCCTCATCGCAGACAGACGCCCGGCACAACAGAGAGCCGGCCCACCCGCCCCATGTGAGTGGCGGGCTGGGGCTTACCCTCAGCGGGGGTGGGGCGAAAGGGCTTGCCCATATCGGTGTGCTCCACATAATTGACAGCCTCGGCATTAAAGTTGACTATATTACAGGCACCAGCATGGGCAGCATAGTGGGCGGCCTTTATGCCTCGGGATACTCCGCGGCCGAGATAGAGAGACTGGCTCTTGAGATGGACTGGGACAGAACCTTCGGCGGGCAACCAAATCTCGATTATGTAGATATACGCAACAGGTTAAGGCTGGGAACCTCATTGGTAGAGGTACCTGTAGAGGGGGGCAGACTGAGGATAAGAACAGGAATAATAGAGGGTCATCATATGTGGAGCGAGCTGGAGAGGCTCTTTTTCCATGTGCGTACCGTTGACGACTTCAGCAAGCTCCCCATACCATTTGCGTGCATAGGCACAGACATCGAAACCGGTGAAATGGTAGTAATGAAAGGGGGTGACATAGTAACTGCCATAAGGGCAAGCATCTCTATACCTGCTGTTTTCACCCCGGTTCTACGCGACAACAGGGAACTGGTTGACGGTGGTGTGGTAAACAACTACCCCACAGATATTGTCAGGGATATGGGGGCAGGCTTCATAATCGGGGTTAATGTATCAGATGGGCTGCGTCCTGCTGATAGGCTGCGTACCCCGGTCGATATGCTGCTACAGCTGGGAGTATTCAAAAATGCTGACATCTTCCAGAGCAACAAGGATATTACAGACATACTTATTGAGCCGGATATAGGGTCATACGGCACTACAAGCTTCTCTTTCGTAGAGGAGTTAATTGAGCTGGGTAAAGAGGCGGCCAGAGGGCATATTGATGAGCTTGCCGCCCTGCTGCCGACAGCCTCTCACCCCGAAGGCAGGGAGCGTGAAACAGTAAGGCCGGGAGATGATTATATTGTTGTACAGGGCATAAGGTATGATGGCCTGAGGAACATAAAAAGAGATTACATTGACCGTGTTACGGGTATAGAGTATGGCGACACCCTCACAGCAACCGCAATGAGGGGGATAACAGACAGGCTCTATGCTACAGGCTACTTCGACAGGGTTGGTTACAGCTTCAGCCACCCGGCAAGTGGCGAGAACTACGATCTGACCCTCATCTTTCAGGAGGTGCCCCTGGCAAGCGTCGCAGCAGCTCTTCACTACAGCTCATTCTCCGGAGCGGCCGTAATTGCCGGTATATCGGGAAAGAAATTCCCCTTCTACAACCTCGATGCCGCGCTAAGGGTGCGCATAGGAGAGCAGCCTGCCATAAGAGCCGGCGTCGACTACTTCGCAGGCCCCATGAAAAAGAGCTGGTTTAACTTCTCGTGGCATGGAGAGAGGAGAAGGTACACACTGCACGAGAACTTCTCTGCATCGGGCAGCTACAGAGAGAGCTTCAACAAGCTGGAGTTCTCGTACAACAATCTCACCGGCCAGCTCTCATACTTCTCTGCAGGCATCAACTCGTTCCGTAAAAGTTTCCGCCCGATGATTGTAACCGCTCCCTCTCTGGAAGGGAGCTACACCGGGCATCAGGTATTTCTCAGATGGAACCGCTACTCTCTCGACCAGCACTCCTTCCCCTCTAGAGGTCAGGATTTCCATTTCATAACATCCTGGAACTTCGGCCAGACCTCCTCACTCGATGTGATCGGTGCTCCTCCCGGAGAAGAGCTTACACCCGAAGATATAGGTATAGAGCTCAACGACTACCTCAGGCTGCATCTTGACTGGCGGAGCTACCTGCCCGTCAGCCGGCGTATCTCATACTTCACCCATCTGCAGGCAGGTTATAACCACGCTTATCACCAAGGATTTACAGGAGCTTTCAATATCGGAGGAACCGATGGCCATCTCCGCAACCAGATAACTTTTGCCGGGCTGTCGGAGTATCAGATTGTGACACCATCTGCCATAGCCTTCTCCATGGGGTTAAACTACCGCCTCTGGTCGGGAATATATCTGAAGCCGGTTATAGGTGCGGGGCTGTACGATTTCGACATCACCTCTCTCCATTATATCAGTATTGACAACCTGATTATCGGAGCGGGCAGCTCTGCAGGCTATAACTCGCCTCTGGGTCCAATATCGTTTACCTTATCATACTCACCCCAGACAAACAGCGTAAACGGGTATCTCAATATGGGGTGGTACTTTTAAATCTATTGACTATTTTTACCCGGAGGCGGGCGGCACCATCGCGGGCAGAGCCGCCCGGTGGGTAAATAGCTACCCGGGAGGTTCCACTTCACCCAAACAGATGGCTGTTATACCGGTTATCCCCTTTAACCTCTGCTCATTAATAAAACAGAAAACCGGCATAAAGTAAAAGGTGCGCTGTTTTAGTATAACAGGAGATAGTAGTTGTGATTTTTACGATTGAGAACATACTGTTGATAGGGTCTATACTGCTATTTGTAAGCATAATAGTAGCACGGGCCTCTTACCGTTTTGGTGTACCTACACTCCTCTTCTTCCTTGCCATCGGGCTACTTGCCGGATCTGAAGGGCTGGCGGGAATAGAGTTTGACGATCCGGCCATGGCAAAGTTTATCGGTGTTGTATCGCTCTGCTTTATTCTCTTTTCCGGGGGGCTTGACACCAACTGGGGAAGCATCAGACCCGTCTTCTGGCAGGGATTCTCGCTCTCTACAGCCGGGGTACTGCTAACCACGGTAATTCTGGGGCTATTTGTATGGCTGATAACCGATTTCACCATCTTTGAGGGCCTTCTTCTCGGCGCTATCGTCTCCTCTACCGATGCGGCAGCGGTATTCTCGGTGCTGCGATCAAGCAGAATGGCTCTCAGATCAACCCTGCGCTCCACCCTTGAGATGGAAAGTGGGAGTAACGACCCAATGGCCTATGTGCTGACAATAACATTCCTTACACTGGTTACAACTCCGGCAGTCGGTGCAGGCAGCATGATACTTTTGTTTGTCAAGCAGATGGGAATAGGCGCACTTGCCGGCTATATTTTTGGTGTGGCAAGCAAGCATGCCATCAACCGGATAAGGCTCGACTTTGTCGGACTATATCCGGTACTGGTTATAGCACTTATGTTTATAACATTCTCTGCAACAGACAGCATAGGGGGGAATGGTTTCCTGGCAATATATATAGCGGCGGTCTATCTTGGGAATCAGGATCTGATACACAAAAGGAGTATCATATATGTATTCGATGGGCTGGCATGGCTCATGCAGATAATACTGTTTCTAACCCTCGGGCTACTGGTATTCCCGTCGCAGGTACTTCCAGTAATGGGTATAGGGCTTCTCATATCACTATTTCTGATACTTATTGCAAGGCCCCTGAGCGTACTTATCAGCCTGGCCCCATTCAGGATGCCTGCCGGCAGGCGGCTCTTTATAGGCTGGGTAGGTCTCAAGGGAGCCGTTCCCATAGTCTTTGCAACATTCCCCCTTATTGCAGGTATAGATAAGGCCGATATGATATTCAATATAGTCTTTTTTGTATCGGTAACCTCTCTGATTCTTCAGGGCGGCCTTCTCCGGTATGTTGCCCGCCTGATGAGGGTTGTAATACCCGACAACCTCAGGCCTGTTTCGGCGATAGAGGAGTTTCTCAGGGGAGGAACCAAGACAGCCATGAAAGAGATAGTGGTTCCGCCCGACTCTTACTGCGTAGACAAAAAGATAGTTGACCTCCATATTCCCGCCACAGTTAACATTGCCATGATAAAACGGGGTAACAGATATATAGTTCCCGGCGGCAGTACAGAGATAAAGGGTGGTGATCTTCTGATAGTTCTTGCCGACAAGGAGAGAAGCCTTATTCCATTTTATGAATGCATGAATCTGGAAGCCCCCAATGCCAATTTGGGGAATACCGTAGATTAGGGCTATATTTATGGACTGAAAGCTTTAAAGGCAGAGTTAGCCAAACAACAATTAAACAGACCTTACCATGAACCGACTTGTTATCACCATTATTCTTGCCACATTAACCATGAGTGGCATGGCATCAGAGCTATATGAGGCTGTAATGAGCTACCAGGCAGATCGCGGAGCTCTCTCAAGGAAGTACAGCAACTCGCTCTCTGAAGAGTATTTCGTCAGGTTTGAGAGACACTATACCGACTGGCTTGAGAGGCTTTCTCAGGTCGACTACAGGGCACTGTCGGCCGATGGAAAGACCGACTGGCTCCTGTTCAGAAATCACCTTGAAAAGGAACTCTATTTTCACCGGGCCGCACATGGTGAGTTCAGAGAGGTGGGCCATGTTGCAGCTTTCCGTCATCCACTCGACAGCTTCGTGGTTTTCAGAAGAATGGCAACCCGACCTGACTCACCCGCACTGGCGGCTGTTTTTAGCGATGCGGCCCGCCAGCTGGCCGAAAATCGTAAGGAGATAGAGGCGTCTGAGCCCTTCGAGAGCTGGCAGAAGGCAGAACTGGCAGCCTCAGTAATATCATCACTCAGAAGGGCTGTTGGCGAGGCATACCGCTTCTATTATGACTACGATCCGGAGTTCACATGGTGGATGGAGAAGCCGTGGGAGCACCTCAACTCTCTTATGCAGGAGTATGAGCGGTTCCTCCGTAGCCACTACTCAAACCTGGTGGTGAGAGACGACGGAAGCGGAATAATAGGAAGACCAATCGGCAGGAGAGCCCTGGAGCAGGAGTTGCGCTTTGAATTTATCCCCTACTCTCCCGAAGAGCTTATAGCCAGGGCAGAGAGAGAGTTTGAGTGGTGTGAAGCGGAAATAGTGAGGGCTTCCTCTGAGCTGGGGTTTGGAACTGACTGGAGGGCGGCCCTTGAGTATGTAAAGGAGCAGTATGTGCCACCCGGGGTCTGGCCCGGAATGGTAGCTGAAATGGTAGTAGAGGCGACAGACTATGTAATGGTTAACGACCTGCTTACCATACCCGAACTTGCTGTCGAGACATGGCGCACATCGATGCTGTCAGCTCAGGCTCAGCGAGTAAGCCCCTTCTTCCTGGGTGGTGAGGTCATACAGATATCATATCCTACCTCAGAGATGACTCATGATGAGAAGATGATGAGCATGAGAGGCAATAACCCACACTTCTCAAGGGCGGTAGTTCACCATGAGATTATTCCGGGTCACCATCTGCAGCAGTTTATGAACCAGAGGCATCATCCCCACAGAAGAGCCTTCAGCACCGCCTTCTGGACAGAAGGCTGGGCACTCTACTGGGAGTTTATTCTTTACGATAAAGGTTTTGCAGAGACCCCCGAAGACCGTATTGGAATGCTCTTCTGGAGAATGCACAGGGCGGCACGCATAATTTTTTCGCTCGGATATCATCTGGGCGAAATGAGCCCGCAAGAGTGTATCGACTTTCTGGTAGAGAGGGTGGGACATGAGAGGGCCAATGCCGAGGCAGAGGTAAGGAGGTCTTTTACAGGCCGGTACGGCCCCCTCTATCAGATCGCCTATATGGTTGGAGGATTCCAGTTCTACGCCCTGAGAGAAGAGATGGTAGAGAGTGGTGCTATGAGTGAAAAGGAATTTCATGACTTTATTATCAGACAGAACAGTCTGCCTGTCGAGCTGCTAAGGGCCAGGATAAGAGGAGAAGAGCTTCCTCCCGACCATACGACAGAGTGGCGGTTTCTAAGATAGTGTGTGATCGGAAAATGCGACGGGGTCAATAAAAAAGGTTGACCGGAGCACAAATTATTACTATATTGCCCTTCCGTGTTGCCATATAGCTGTTGACACAGAGAAGGTAACGCGCACTAAATGTGATGTATCAGTAATTAGGTAAACCAAAAACCGACAGATTATGAACTTAAAAACTAAAAAGAGAGAGGCGATTGTATTTCCCCTGCTTCTGGCCCTGTTTGCAATGATGATTTCATCATGTGCCAACGGTACCACAGAGGTGGCGGAAGAGCCGGAAAGAGAGCCTGTAATAATTGAGAGAGACAAGGGCAAGGAGCCCTGGGTAGTAGACATTGAGGCCGCCACCAAAGACAATGACAAATACCGGTTAACCATATGGACCGGTGAATATATGCAGGCGGTTCTTATGTCTCTGAAACCGGGAGAGGTTATAGATCTTGAGCTCCATGCCGATCACGATCAGTTTATCAGGGTAGAGAAGGGCAAAGCCCGTATATTGATGGGTCCTGAAAAGGAGAGCCTAACCTTCAACGAAGAGGTAGCTGACGACTGGGCTATATTTATCCCGGCCGGATACTGGCACAAGGTTGAAAACATAGGTGAAGGCGACCTGAGGCTATACACCCTCTACGGTCCGCCTGAGCATGCAAAGGGTACTACCCACGCCACCTATGAAGATACCCGTGATTATGAGCACTAGACCCGGCTATCGATGAGGTATAACGACCCCGGCAGCCGCAGGTGTTGTTGTCTATAGCCAGGAAGTATGAAAGAATAACAATCAGCCTCTCTGCCGGGGCGGTGTCCCGGCAGAGAGTGCATATAACTTAACCAATTAATGACCAAAAGGAAATGAGAGCACTATTAGGCACACTATTGATTATTACGATTATCTCAGTAGCAACCTCATGTGGAGGGTGTGGTAACCGCGATACTATCAGGCAGATATCAACAGCTGTCGATGAGGCAAGAGCCATAGCCGAAGAGGAGGGAGAGGCGACATCGCTCAGTGACAGGGTTTTCCAGCTTACCGGCGAGGATCTCTACGACGGAGACAGGGCTATGAGCGAAGAGGAGTGGGAAAAGATGGAGCAGCTGACCAACGATCTTGAGGCTCTCACCAGTGAAGGAGCAGCCAGTATCAATAAAGAGGCGGTTGAGGAGGTGTTCCGCAAGCATGGCTATGAGACATTTGATGATGGCAGACGGGCCATCTCCGGACTGGCCAGATTTAACGATTACCAAACCACCCTGGCAATGTCCATAAGTTTCCATCAGACACGACGGATGACAGGCGACACAGAAGGTGCAGAAGAGGAGGCTGAGAAGCTCAGGAAGAGGATTACCGAAGAGTGGAAGCTCACCAAAGAGGATATTAAAGCACTTGATGAGAAGAGTGATATTCTGGCAAAGGCCATGGCCAT
The DNA here is from genome assembly GCA_007132995.1 of Bacteroidales bacterium. Lineage (GTDB taxonomy): Bacteria > Bacteroidota > Bacteroidia > Bacteroidales > VadinHA17 > SLNP01. The sequence goes on from SLNP01000078.1 coordinate 7,652, forward strand.
AAACATGGTACTAAGCTTTATGAGATAAGAGCTCTACAGATTTGCATGTCACTCACAAAGACGAGGGCATATAGAGTATAAACCACAACTGTACCCCTGCAGGCAATTGTGACAATTGCAGGCAGGGGTGCTGTTGGTTAAAAGAGGTAGTTGCAGATGACAGAAGGCAATGTTTACGACAGGCTGAGTGATCCGGTAGCCTTTACAGTATTTATAATTACCCTGTTATTCCCTGTGGGAATAGGACTTTACGCACTGCTCCGCACCAGAAACCAGACCGACTTCTTTCTCGGTGGAAGGTCTATGAATGCTTTTGTAGTGGGTCTGTCTGCCGTATCTTCAGGAAGGTCATCATGGCTGGTATTGGGTCTCAGCGGAATGGCCTACATGTCGGGTGTAGGAGCCGTATGGGCGATAGTAGGTTATATCGGAGCCGAGATATGGCAGTTTCTTCATATGGGAAAGAGGCTGAGAACCGAGACCTTCAGGATGGACTCTTTAACGCTGCCCGACTATTTTGAGTCTCGTTTCAATGACAAATCAGGTGTGCTCCGGACGGCCGGAGTGGTAATAATAGCACTCTTTATTACAGCCTATGTGGCTGCCCAGTTCAATGCCGGAGCCAAATCGCTCTCTACCGCCCTTGATATCTCTTTCCCCATTGCCCTTCTTATATCCGGATTCCTTATAATGGTCTACATGGTACTTGGGGGTTATGTGGCTGTAGCCTATAACGATGTTGCAAGGGCTCTTATAATGCTGGCCGGTCTGGTAGTGCTGCCGATAGCGGGACTGATAAACATAGGCGGCACAGCTGCCCTCATGGAGATACTGACTGCAATATCTCCGGCACACCTGGACCTCTTCTCGTTGGGGGCAGGTGCAATAATAGGATTCGTAGGAATAGGGCTGGGGTCGCCGGGACAACCCCATATTGTAGTAAGATATATGTCTGTTAAAGACCCAAAGCTACTTAACTATTCGGCTATCGCAGGCACCATATGGAACATCATTCTTGGAGCCGGTGCCATATGCATAGGGCTTATTGGCAGAGCCATCATTCCACAACAGTCCGGACTTCCGGGTGAAGATCCCGAGATGGTCTATCTTGCTCTCTCATCGAGCTATTTCGGGCCTGTTCTCTACGGGCTTCTTGTGGGGGGGGTATTTGCCGCAATACTCTCAACAGCCGATTCACAGCTACTGGTTGTCGCATCGACTTTTGTCAGGGATCTGTATGAAAAGATTATCGCTAAAAAAAGGGTTATCAGCGAAAAAAGAAAACTATATCTTAGCCGCGTCGTAGTACTCTTATCCGGAATACTGGCAATGCTGCTTGCATATACAGCACAGGACCTGGTCTTCTGGCTTGTACTTTTTGCCTGGGGAGGGCTGGGCGCATCATTTGGGCCGGCGCTTATCCTCTCGCTCTTCTGGAAGAAGACGACCAGGCTGGGTGTGCTGGCGGGGATGATAGCCGGCACCACCATAACAATAGTTTGGTGGCTTTTTCTTAAAGATGCCACAGGGGTATACGAACTTATACCCGCGTTTTTCGGGGCTGCTGCGGTGACCATAGGCGTAAGCCTGGGCAGCAGGGAGAGAGCAGGCTGAGAATTGACAGTCAGAGATAGAGGGATCGCCGTCCTACCCCGCTAAAGCAGAGATGCGCCACAGCCTTCTGCACCATAGCAGGCAGTTGCGGTGGTACAAGGCCCTGAGACACTGTATCGCTTTAAGCAGAGTGTTTCGGTGAGGGATGCCGGTTATGTAACCGGTTTCTGAAATAGTGATTTAAAAACCAAATAGAACAACATCTATGAAAAAGGTATCTTTTATTATTATGGCAGCATTAGCGGTGTCGCTATCGCTCAATGCCCAGACAGCCGACACCATAAGGCTGATAGACAACATCTTCTCACAGTGGAACAATGCTACACCGGGTGTTGCCGTTGCCGTAGAGAGAGGTGGCGAGGTTTTATACAATAAGGCTTTCGGCCTTGCCAATCTTGAGTACAATGTGCCCAACACCACCGAGACCATTTTCGAGGCCGGATCGGTATCGAAGCAGTTCACCGCAGCAGCCATCCTGTTGCTTGCCAAAGAGGGTAAGCTGTCGCTCGACGACGATGTAAGAAAATGGGTGCCTGAGCTACCCAGCTATGAGACACCAATAACCATACAGCACCTTATTACCCACACCAGCGGGCTAAAAGACTGGGGGTCGATTTACGGACTTACCGGATGGCCCAGAACCACCAGGGTCTACACGCAGGAGTTAAGTTTCGATATAGTCTTTAGGCAGCAGTCACTTAACTTCCCCCCCGGAGACCAGTATTCATACAGCAACTCCAACTATGTTATGATGGTGCTTATAACCGAGAGGGTGTCGGGCATGAGGTTTGCCCGGTTCTGCAATGAGCGCCTCTTTGAGCCTCTTGGCATGAAAGATACCCGCTGGCGTGACAACCACAGAGATGTTATACCCGGGAGGGCTACCGCATACTCTGCTGCAAGGGGTGGCTTTATACTCAATATGCCATTTGAGAATGTGCATGGCCCCGGCGGTTTGCTCACCACAACTGCCGACCTGCTGAGGTGGAACCGGCTGCTTAAGACGCATGAGATTTTCGGCGAGCACTATTCGGCTCTCAGAATAGAGCCGGGGGTACTGAACAGTGGCAGAGATATAAGCTATGCTGCCGGTCTTCAGATAGGAACTGTCAACGGCTTCGATGAGATATCACACAGCGGAGCTACCGGTGGTTACAGGGCCTGGCTGGCCTACTATCCCGAAAAAGATCTGTCGGTGGCGCTTCTGAGCAACAGTGCCTCATTTAACCCCGGGGGTGCCGGCAGGGCCGTAGCCACAATATTCCTGGGGAGCCCGGAGAGAGAGAGAAGGGCTGCGCCTCCTCAGCCTGATTTCATTGATATTCCCACCGCAAACTTTTCACGATTCGAAGGCATCTTCTTCAATGAGGCCAACAACAGTGTTACCACTATTGAGATCAGGGAAGAGGGTCTCTTTACCGGCAACAGGAGGCTGCGTCCCATAGATGCGGATACCCTCTGGAGTAATGGCACCAGATATACGGTTACGGGCGACGGCAACCTTATGGTCATATCACCGGCAGGGGCCTCAACCACTTTGTTAAGGGTCGATGAGGCTGTTACAGATGAATCTGCTCTTCAACAACTGGAAGGTGAATACTACAGCTACGATGTCGATGTAACCTACCGCCTTGCCGTCAGGGATGGTCAACTTTGGGTTGACAGAATGGCTGGTGACAGTTTCAGACTAAACCCTGTATTTTTCGATGCCTACAGAGTCGGTGGAGCCTTCTACAGGTTTGAGAGAGACCGTCGCGGAAGGATTACAGGGTTCACAATTAGTGTATCGAGGGCATCAAATGTACCTTTCAGTAAGATCAGATAAATTGGCGCTATCGCTATATGACTACAGAGACCCCGAAAATTGAGATGGACTTCCTTACCCTTGAAGACTACAAGGGGATAAAGGAGGCCATGATAGAGTCGTACAAAGATGTCAGTGATCCCTATTGGACAGAGAAAGAGCTTGACAGGCTACTTAAGCTCTTTCCCGAAGGCCAGGTGGGTATAAAAATTGATGGAGAGATAGCCGGTTGCGCCCTATCTGTAATAATAGAGAGCAAACTTCTGGAAGACCAGCACACTTACAGGGAGGCAACCGGCAATTACACCTTCAATACCCATACCCGTTACGGAGACAGACTATATGGAGTCGACCTTTTCATCAAGCCGGAGTACAGGGGGATGCGGCTGGGCAGAAGGCTGTACGACTACAGGAAAGAGTTATGTGAGAAGCTCAATCTTAAAGGGATAACATTTGGCGGCAGAATACCCGGATACCACAACTATGCAGACAGCATAAGTCCCAAAGAGTATATAGAGAGAGTTAAAAGGGGAGAGATAGAAGATCCGGTACTCAACTTCCATCTTTCAAACGACTTTTATCCAGAGCGGGTTTTAAGAGGATACCTTGAAGGTGATACTGTATCGAAAGAGTTTGCGGTTCTGCTTAAGTGGGAAAATATTTATTATGAGAAGAGAACGCGCAAGGCAGAGATAAAGAAGGTGGTAGTGAGGCTGGGCCTTGTTCAGTGGCAGATGCGAAACTACAGAGATATGGCAGATCTGGTGCAGCAGATAGAGTTCTTTGTAGACGCTCTTGGCAGCTACAATAGCGATTTCGCCCTCTTCCCTGAGTTCTTCAACGCACCCCTTATGGCAGACTACAACCATCTCAGCGAGCCGGATGCCATAAGGAAGCTTGCTGAGTATACAGAACCCCTGCTTGAGGAGTTCTCCAAACTGGCAATATCATACAACATAAATATTATTACAGGCAGCATGCCTGAGATGAGGGGTGGCGATCTTTATAACACCGGATATCTCTGCCGGAGAGACGGGTCGTCCGAAAAGTATGACAAGATACATGTAACACCCGATGAGTCGAGAATATGGGGGCTCAAAGGAGGAGATGGTGTAAGGGCTTTCGATACCGATTGTGGCAAAATCGGAGTACTTGTATGCTACGACTCAGAGTTCCCTGAACTGGGCCGGCTGCTTGCAGATGAGGGTATGGACATACTATTTGTACCCTACCTGACAGATACGCAGAACGCCTACTCCAGAGTAAGGCACTGTGCACAGGCCAGAGCCATAGAGAATGAGTGTTATGTGGCAATCAGTGGCAGTGTGGGAAACCTCCCCAGGGTACATAATATGGATATACAGTACTCGCAGTCGGTGGTAATGACCCCGTGCGATTTCCCCTTTCCGATAAACGGGGTTAAGACAGAGGCAACACCCAATACAGAGATGATCCTGATATCTGATGTCGACCTCGATCTGCTAAGGGAGCTGCATAACCATGGTAGCGTAAGAAACCTTAAAGACAGGCGTTTCGACCTCTACAGAACCATCAGGACAGGCAAGAAGCTTTAAGGGCAAACCTGTACACTACCCTTATACCGTCCTTTGCCATCAGGTCCTATGGCAAAGAGAGTTTTTTTCAGTGCAAAGGCAACCATTCGCATAGAAAAACCGTCTCTCATGTAAATAGCATGGTAACAACCGCCAGGTTTTCCGGTGGCATGGCAGAAGAATACGGTGAGGGGGTATTTGAATAATGTGGGTAGATTTATCATGCATGGAGGCGTTGTTGCAGCAGATTAATCTTACCTTCATTTAAATGAAACAACAAGCCGTTTTCTTCGTAAAGTGTATTGAATCACAAAAGGAGTCAGGCCTCAAAGCGCTCCGTGGAATGAAAAGTAACGATATGGTATTATTTGCGGGCCAGACAAAAGAGTGTTGAGATAAAAGAGAGTGATCGCAATAAGTGTGATCAGGCAACAGATATAAGTATTAAACCTAAATGATGAACCAAATGAAAAGAATCAGCAGAATCGTATTACCGCTTCTAATAGTGGTGGCACTTCCTTTTACCTCATGTAAAAAGGATAGTGATGACATTCCTATGCCTTTGATAGACTATGTTATAGCAACCTATGAGTATAGCGATGAGGCTCAAAGAAAAGAGGCGCACAGAGACAGCATTGATTTTCAGTACGATGAGAACGAAATGCTTATAAAACTGGTCGGCGAGAATATGCAGGGAATAGAGATCAGCTATGACGATGCAGGCAGGGTAGAGAGAATTGATATGCCGGGTGGCTATTATGCCAAGCTCGAATACTCTCCCTTTATACTGGTGACATGGGATGGCAATCAGGCAACAATGCAACGATACTGGGATGAAAATGAGCCATCCAACGACAAAAAGGTACTCACCATGAGTAACGGCCGTATCACGCAGATAGATTATCTCTACGGCTACACTATTCCTCAGAAGGGTCAGGAGATGTGGATAACCGAGGGGTATGCAGAGCTGGAATGGAGCGGAGGCAATCTTCAGAATTTTACGGTTTACTGGTTAGACGACATTTTCAAGTCTGGATTTAAGAGCGACAAGCGCAGGTCTCTTATTAACAGGGGCAACTGGTTTGATGCCAAGATTGAGCGCAACTACGACCCCTCAAAAACCGAACCTGAGTATACACTTGACTTCCAGGCAGTCATTACATATGACGACACCCCGAATCCCTTCCAGCGCTATACTGCACTTGGCATGCTCTACTCAGATGAGATGTTTTACCTCTTCCTTTCAGAAAACAATGCTGCGACCATTGATATAACCGAGCATAGCCGTGGAGAAACTTATGAATGGACCATCAACTTCTCTACCGAGCTGAACAACGAAGGGTTCCCCACCTCCATCACACTAGAGGAGTGGGATGATGATATAATGTGGTTTACCGAAACCTGGAACATATTCTATATGGACTAAGGTGTTCGGGGGCTCGCAAATAAGAGATCACCAAATATCAAAAGATTATCAAGAGAGGAGCCGGAGATATCCGGTTCCTCTTCTTTTATACCCTGCTCCGGGCATTCAGGATATTGCAATAGTGCCCATACCGGTTATTACAGGATGCTCCGTGTAAGATATATGGCGACATAAAGAGAAGAGCGGATTTGATAGTGGTCACTTTTTTTATATATTGGAAAAATATAGATGGTACTAATCACTAAACAGTTTCCGTATGAACGAGACATTGAAGAGAGTTAAGGATATTGTAAAAGACGGGTGCTTAACCATTATACTCAACACACACAGAACCAAACCGGATAGCCAAAAAGACCCGATCAAGCTCAAGAACCTCATTAAGGAGGCAAGGACAAGGCTTGAAAAAGGGCTTGATAAGAGAGAGGTGAAGAGGATAATGAACAATCTGGAAGAGGTAGCCGGTCAGATAGACCACAGTCACAACCTTGACAGCCTTATACTCTTTGCAAACAGCGATTTCGCAGACTACACGAGGCTGCCTGTAACGGTTAATGCAAGGGTAGTTGTCGATGACAACTTCGCCACCAGAGACCTTATCAGGGCAATGAATCAGCAGGCGGGCTACCGTATAGTTGTGTTGAGCAGGCAGAAAGCCAGGCTTATAGAGGCCTTCAACGACAAGGTTGTGGCCGAGATAAAAGAGGGTTTTCCCATTGAAAACAACATCTACACCACAGATAAACATAAGCTCTCAACCGCCAGGGGGCAGGACAATCTGATAGAGGAGTTTTTTAATCAGGTCGATAAAATGCTATCGGTATACATGAAAGAAGATCCTCTGCCGCTTATAGTTGCGACCGAGAGCAGAAACTTTGATCACTTCAAAAAGGTAACAGCCAATGCCACTTACATAGCGGGCCATATTAACAGAAACCGCGATAAAGACGAGGCTCACCAAATTGTAAGTGATGCATGGACAGTAATGCGCGAGGTTATATCAAAGAGGGAGCAGGAGCGTATATCTGAGCTGAGAAAGGCGGTTGCATCGGGTATGGTCATGACCGATTACAATGATATATGGAAAGCTATTCACCAGGGCAGAGGCAGCATGCTATTTGTCAAAAAGGGCTTTTTTCAACCGGCACTGCTAAATGATGGTGAAATAGCTCCTGTCAGCATTGGCGAGAGAGAACAGAACGGCTATATTGATGATATTGTCGATGAAATGATAGAGCTTAACAGGCGCTACGGAGGCGACACAATATTCATAGAGAATGATGATTACCTCACCAGGTACAGGGTTGCCCTGGTAACCCGATTCTGACCATTCCTACCTCTGCTCACTGCAGATACAGTATTATAAATAGCACCTCATTACTTGAGTAAATTGGAGTGCGGTTAATTAAAAAAAGATATTTTTGCAGCCGCACCGGCAAGCAGGAGAGTTAAACTGCCGGTGGTTGATCCTATTTAATAATGAACTAACAACAGTACTCCCATGGGAATCTTCACAGAACAGTTTGAGAGCATTTACATGCTTAACCAGTTGTGGCTTACATTCTTGCTTGTAATATCTATGGTGCTGGTATCGCGTGCCTTTGTTGCAGGCACAAGGTACTCGCCCATATTGATTATCGTAATTTTCGGACTCATAATGGGATATATAATGGTTAGCACCGGCATGGCTACACCGGGTCTGGCAGAGTTCCCCATTCTTGACTTTACCAGCAGGGTCACCATAACGGCGCTGAGTGCCTCATTTTTCGTTGGTGGGCAGGAGATAAGAAAACTGATATCGCGGCAGACCACAGACAAGATAGATATGGTTATACCCTCTGTCGAAGAGATGTTCCTTGGAACCAAGTTTACACAGTTCATGTTCCTTATCAGAGCCTTTTTCATACTTGTGGGTATTGAGGCACTCAAAAGGCTAATTATAGGGTACAACGCCGGTGAGGCCCTTGACAACTTCTACCCCCTTCTGGGTTACCTCGGGCTGGTGGGTTCAATTATTCTTATTGATTACAGGGCGAAGATCACAAATAAATCTCTCTACATCAGGAAGGGAGTTATTGAGACCGCTCTTATAATTACAATACTGGTTGTATCTTACCACATATCTGTAGCTATAAGACCACTGATTGCCCTGCCTGAGATATTTTTCGCAATGGTAATATCCGTAAGTGCCGGTATGCTGTTCTCAAGGTGGAAGCTGGGGCCCACATTAAGAAGCCTCCTTTTTGCAGGTATACCCGTAGTGCTGGCAGCCAACTTTATGGTGGGCGGTTCACGCATAGCTGACGCCTTCGTTCTCGAGGGCATGACATCGGTTCTCTCCTTTGGCTTCTTTGGCCAGCTGCTCTGGATGTTCGGAGGGCTATCGATACTTATTCTGCTGGGCAGGGCCAACCATATGCGTAACCTGGCCCCCGGAATGGCCGGATCTCTCTCACACTCAGGGCTTACCGGCGCCTGTACTGCGGGCGATCTGGGAGAAGTGGCTCAGATGAGGGCTCCCATAATGATAAATGTGCCCTTTATAGGTCATATCTTTGTCTTCTCAATACTCGCTGCCAGTGCTACCGCGGGCAAGCTTCTTATGCCCTATACACTGGCAATAGTCGCTGCCGGACTCTTCTTTACCTGGATGGCACTTAAAACATTGCGAAAAGCAAACGGCAAAGATGCCCCTGAAATAAGGGGGCTTATGATCTTCTCGCTCGGTTGGCAGCTGGTGGCCGTATTTGGCGGCCTGCTGATTCTGCACATTGGGGGAATGGGGCTTAACGACTCCGTAATGGCCAACGCATCTGCCATCTCTCACTTCGGGCTGTTCGCCGCCATTCAGGGAGGAATGTTCGGTGAAGAAGCGGCAGGAATGATAGCATTCGTTTTTGCCATGCCATTCCTTGTACACCCGCTGGTATTCGGAATCTTCGGAAGAACGGCAGAGAACGATGGAATCATGCCCAAAAGGATAGTCTTCACCCTGGCCTCCATAGGGGTGCTGGGTGTTCTCTACGCCATGTTATTCTAGTAAGAGAGAGACAGAGCCTCTATTCCGGTAAAGCGGTATCTCTCATCGTGATCTCCCTCTGCGGGAAAGGTATTGTAATACCCCTGTTGTCAAACTCCTTCTTGACCCGCTCATTGATATCGAAGAAGAGAGTCCAGTAGTCTTCCAGGTTAACCCAGACCCTGACCGCAAGGTCAACAGAGCTGTCGGCCAGCTCTTTGACAAGCACCTGCGGAGCAGGATCGATATGAACCCTGCTGTCGGCTGCCAGAATCTCCATTATTATTTCACGCGATTTGTCGATACTGTCACCGTAACTTATGCCAAAGATCCACTCGATACGCCTCACCGGCTCGGCGGTGTAGTTAATCAACGATCCGGAACTGAGCGAGGCGTTGGGTATCACTATCCTCTTCTTGTCGGGAGTTGTCAATATGGTATGGAACATCTGTATCTCGGTTACTGATCCGGCAAAACCCTGAGCCTCAATAAAATCTCCGACCTTAAAGGGCTTGAGCACAAGAAGAACCACGCCTCCGGCAAAATTTTGAAGGGTTCCGGATAGGGCCATGCCAACGGCAAGACCGGCGGCACCAAGCAGAGCGACAAAAGATGTCATCTGCACTCCCGCAGTGGCAACAACAGATATCACAAGAAGAATCTTCAGAGTCACAGATATCAGTGACAGCAGAAAGGTTTTGACCGCAGCATCCAGCTCTCTTTTACGGAAAAAGCTCCGTAGCATACGGGTAAATAGCTTTATAAACCAGAGTCCTATAAGAAGAACCAGTAGGGCAATGAGAAATTTCATTCCATACTCTACTAACAGTGCCGACAGTTTATCGGCATCAGGCAAATTATTCAGCAGACTGCTCATAAGAGAACCTTTAAGTTAGACAGGCCGGAAACAGAGAGCCCCGGCAGATGGTAAAGCTAAAAAGAAGGTGTGATATCAACAAATAAGGTGAGGTGAAAAAAAGGCTTCAGACCAGACTTCAGAAGAGCCTGGCTTATCAGAGACTGTGAGCAGGGTCGGTTAAAACCCCACTACTCCGGTCCGGTATTGAACTCTTTTAGCAGGTCGCTAAAAACCTCCCTAACCGTTGTAATCCTGTCAGCAAGGAACGCATTGCTTCCGGCAAAGGCGTAGCCATTCTTCATCCGGCCGCGGTAGGCATTATAGAGCGCCGTTATTATGCAGTATGGTGAGCTTTGAACATCACATGTCCTGATACACTTGAACGGACATTTGACCGGACGCTTCAACCCCTCTTTTACCTTTTCGAGGAAGGCATTGAAGATCGCCCTTCCCGGCATGCCAACCGGACTCTGAATTATTCTGATATCACTCTCAGATGCCTCCAGATAGGTCTGTTTGAATCGCTCAGATGCATCGCACTCCTCTGTGGTAACAAATCTTGTTCCCATCTGAACCCCGCTGGCACCTCTCTCTATTATACGCTTTATATCCCTGCCTGTATAGATGCCTCCGGCAGCTATAACCGGAATGATTTTACCGCTCTCTCTGCCATACTGAGACACCTCTTTCACCACATCCTCAATAAGCTGTTCAAGGGTGTTTTCACCTCTCTCAATATCAGAGGCCTTAAAACCCAGATGGCCTCCGGCTTTTGGCCCTTCAACGACAATGGCATCGGGTAAATAACCATACGCCTTCTCCCACTTCATGCAGATAAGACGGGCCGCCCTGCCAGAAGATACTATGGGTACAAGCTTTGTGTCACTGTTGTCGGTGAGAAACCGCGGAAGGTCAAATGGCAGCCCCGCACCGGAGAATATAACATCAATCTTCTCTGCCATGGCTGTCTTAACCAGTTCGGCAAAGTTTGACATAGCAACCATAATATTGACACCTAGTACACCGTCACTCTTCTCTCTTGCACTCCTTATCTCCTTTCTCAACCCTTCGCTGTTAGCCTCAATAAACCCAAGCGATCTGTTTTTGTGCACCAGGCCCAGTCCGGCAGAGCTTATCACCCCCACCCCACCTTCATTGGCCACCGCCGATGCCAGGCGCGACATTGATATTCCTACACCCATTCCTCCCTGTACAACAGGCACCGGAACCAAGAGCCCGCCAATATTTAATTCTCTCATTAGTATCACATAAAATAATTACCGGGTACATTCCCTAGCCAAGCAAAGGTAACCAAAGAAACGGCATTACAACATAAATATCATATATGTCATTCTTTCCTGATAATCAATACAAATACCAGATATATTTATACCATTGTCCTGAGGTAACAAATCAGAGATGCCGGACAGAGGCCTTACCACCACTAAGAGCCCTATTGCTTCAAAAAATTATTAAATTGCGCAACGCACACACACAATTTTTATCATGAGATATCTACTATTGGTTTTTCTTCTGATGACACAGCTCTTTGGCCCGGCAGAGGCTCAGAAAAAGAGAGCACGCGATTACGGTATCAACTTCGGAATATTACCCGTAGGCACCAACAATGCCATTACAGATGTACCCGGTGTAAAGGTGGGGCATGTCACCATCCGGAAGGGCGACACTGTAAACACAGGTGTTACCGCCATACTTCCCCATAGCGGAAACATCTTCAGAGAGAAGGTACCTGCCGCCATATATGTAGCCAACGGTTTCGGCAAGCTCGCCGGCATAACCCAGGTCAGGGAGCTGGGCAACATAGAGACTCCGGTGGTTCTTACCAATACATTGAGCATCGCTGCCGGACTTGACGGCATAATAGACTACACCTTCACTTTCCCTGAAAACAGGGGAGTAAGAAGTGTTAACGGTGTGGTCGGTGAGACCAACGATGGTGGTCTTAACGATATCAGGGGCAGGCATGTTACCAGCGAGCATGTACTGGAGGCGATACTGAGCGCCAAAGGCGGAGCCGTAGAAGAGGGTAACCGGGGCGCCGGCACAGGGACTCAGGCGCTCGGTTTTAAAGGTGGTATCGGAACCGCGTCGCGTCTGCTTCCGGAATCGGCGGGAGGCTACACTCTTGGGGTTCTGGTTCAGTCTAACTTCGGGGGCATGCTGCAGATAGACGGTGTTCCCATAGGCCTGGAGATGAACAGACACCGCTTCAGAACCATTACCAGTGATGCCAGAGAAGACGGCTCTGTTATGATCGTTGTAATAACCGATGCTCCCCTCAATGCCCGCGATCTGGAGAGGCTGGCCGTAAGGGCCTCATTTGGAATGGTAAGAGCAGGAGGCATAGCTTCGCATGGCAGTGGAGACTATATAATTGCCATCTCATCGGCCAGGGAGAACAGGATATCTGTATCATCGAGAGAGATGGTCGAACAGAGAAACTATATCAGAAGCGACAGGATAGACCTGCTCTTTCAGGCAGCGATAGAGGCTACCGAAGAGGCTATTATAAACTCGCTCTTTGCGGCTGAAACTGTTATGCGCGATGGCAGGGTAAGGTCACAGGCATTACCGGTAGAGGAGGTTCTGGAAATTATGAGGAGATATAACCGGCTTAATCAGCAACATTAGCAGAATGGTACAGGCGATCCTTCCACAAGGTGTCACACCCCACCCTGTTACCGGTTGCCGTATGAAGCAATGAGCAGAAATCAATTGCCCGGAGGCAGACAACAGATAAAAAAAAGAAATTATGCAGAAAGATGTACAAAAAAGTGGGCCTGCAGGTGCCGTATACGGGCTTGGGGTCATTGGTGCGGCAGTCTACTATATTTCGGCTGCCTCAGGTTTCTGGATGGGGGTTGCTGGCTTTCTTAAGGCATTGGTATGGCCGGCATTCCTTGTGTATGAAGCTCTTAGGTTTCTGGGCGCCTGAACAGAACTGCCATGGATGATAAGGAGATAAAGCTAAGGGAGTATATTGTCTCACTGGGAAGGGTCGCCGTTGCCTTCTCGGGTGGAGTAGACAGCACCTATCTGCTGTCAGTTGCGGCAGAGATGCTTGGAGATAACGCTGTTGCCATAACATCAGACTCTCCGGCACTACCCGGAAGGGAGCTTGATGACGCAAAAAGAGTAGCGCGCCACATCGGGGCCAGGCACATTATTCTAACAACAGATGAGATAATTGAGCAGGTTCGCATAAACAGCCCTGACCGTTGCTACCACTGCAAAAAGCATGAATTCACAAAGATAATTTCCAGGGCAGCCGATGAGGGTATCACCACTATACTCGATGGCAGTAATGCTGACGACACCGGCGACTACCGGCCGGGCATGAAAGCCACCGATGAGCTGGGCGTTATATCGCCCCTCCTGAAGTTTGGTATTACCAAAAATGATATCCGCCGATACTCAGAAGAGAGGTCTCTTCCTGTGTGGGACAAACCGGCCTATGCATGTCTCTATTCACGCATTCCCTACGGCAGGTCTCTCGATCGTAATGAACTCAAAAGGGTAGAGCTCTCTGAGGAGTTCCTTATCTCAAAAGGTTTTCGCAACTGCAGGGTGCGCTGCCATGGTGAGGTGGCACGAATAGAACTTCTGCCCGCCGATATAGAGACCATAACATCACTCCCTCTGAGAGAGGAGACGGCTGTCCGATTAAGAGAGCTGGGCTTCAGATATATCACAGTAGATATTGAGGGATACCGCACAGGCAGCCTTAATGAGGTGCTGTGAACAGGCATGGTGGCTGCTGACACCGGCAATCCCTTTTCTCGTTTTTTTTTGCTTTATTGCACGCTTGTCCCAAAAAATAAACCAGATAAAAGGTCTCAGCGATGCAAAAGAAAAAGAGAAAAGGTATCGGGCGGCTGCTGCACTACATTGAGGTAGGAGGAAACGCCCTTCCCCACCCCGCAAGTCTGTTTGGTATACTGGCCCTGATAACCATACTTTTCAGCTATATAGGATATCTTGCCAACTGGGAGGTGGTGCATCCGGCCACAGATGAGACCATACGAACATTCAATCTTGTATCGAAAGAGGGCTTCCATAAGATATTCAATGAGATGGTCTCCAACTATACCGGGTTCGCTCCCCTTGGTGTGGTAATGGTTGCACTGCTTGGTATAAGTGTAATGGAGAGCAGCGGGCTTGTAAGTGCCGTCATAAGACTCCTTATAATAAAATCGCCGAAAAAGATAATCACCATGGTGGTGGTCTTTGCCGGTGTTGTTTCAAATATGGCTTCAGACCTTGGGTATGTACTGGTAATACCCCTGGCGGGCGCCATCTTCCACTCTCTGGGTAGGAATCCCATGGCCGGAATGGCAGCCGCATTTGCCGGTGTGTCGGGAGGTTTCAGCGCCAACCTGCTGATAGGAACAATCGACCCGCTTCTTGCGGGTCTCTCGACAGAGGCAGCCAATATTATCGATCCCGATTACGAGGTGCTGCCAACTGCCAACTGGTTCTTTATGATAGGTTCAACCTTCGTAATAACGGCTGTGGGAACATGGGTAACCAACAGGTTTGTCGAGCCGCAGCTGGGAGGATACAGCGGTGATGTTCCGGCAGAGCCTCTTGAGAGGCTCAGCAGCAGAGAGAAGAAGGGTGTTATCAGGGTTATGATAGCCGGCCTTGCCATAGTTGCGCTCATAAGTGCCGGGCTTATACCGGAAAACGGGTTTCTCAGAATAGATGGAGGTCCGGTAACGGAGTCACTCCTTCTGAAGGCCTTCATAACATTCCTCTTTATTGTATCTGCCGTGATGGGAATGGTCTACGGCTTCACAACCGGGAAGTTCACCAATGACGCCAGTGTAATAAAAGGGATGGAGGGTAGTTTTAAGACACTCGCAGCCTATCTGGTGCTGGTATTCTTTGCCGCACAGTTTGTAGCCTACTTCAGATGGACCAATATAGGGCTGATCATAGCAATAAAGGGTGCCGAATTCCTGCAGAACTCCAACCTGGGGCTTATACCGATAGTGATACTCTTTACCATACTTTCCGGCTTTATTAACCTCTTTATGGGGAGCGCCTCTGCAAAGTGGGCAATACTTGGCCCTGTATTCATACCTATGTTCATGCTTCTGGGCTATTCACCGGAGCTGTCACAAGCCATCTACAGGGTGGGCGACAGTGTAACCAACATCATTTCGCCCATGATGAGCTTTTTTGCCCTTATTCTGGTATGGTTCGAAAAGTATGACAAGAAAGCGGGTATCGGCACACTTATATCAACCATGCTGCCATACTCGGCGACCTTCTTCATTGCATGGACAATATTGCTGGTGCTATGGATCACCTTCAACATACCCCTCGGCCCGGACGCCTCCATATATTACGAAGGCTTATCAGGAGTGGTTGGCTAGCCCGTCGGCCCGGCCGGCAATCTCATCACCAATAAAGCTGCAGTAGCAGACAGAAGAGTGAGGGCTAGCATTTTGCGTGGCGTGATATATACCATCAGATCACATTTTATAATCGTAAAATTGTATATTGCTGATAATTTACAGCAAGCAACAAGGGTGCCGGCATGGTAACCCCATTTTTTAAACCAAACTATTAAAGCGATGAACAAAATAGCATCTCTTTTACTGATATCTTCAGCCCTGTTCTTTGCAGGCTGTGGATCGCAGGGGGGGGTCTTCGGCCGACAACAGTGCCGGGGAGCAGCCATCTTTCGCAGAACACTCCATCGAGGAGTTGGTAACCACCCCTACCGATTTTGGCGACAAACTGGTAGAGGTAAGCGGTGTACTGGACCATATGTGCCGCAACAGCGGCGATAAGCTGAGAATAAAAGATGAATCCGGGCTAAGTCTGCAGGTGATGCTCGGAGATAAATCAGACAGATTCAGTGTTGAGATGGAGGGAACCCTTCTGAAGGTCAGGGGTCAGTTCAAATTCGAGGTCACCAATCTGGAAGAGGGTGGTATCGAAAGGCACCATCATGCAGAAGATGAAGAGCATGAGTGCGAAAGTGAGGTGGCAGCCATAGAGGCCCTTAAAGAGAGGGGTATAGATCCGGCCATCAGGACTTTCATCATGCTGAGTGATTTTCAGGTATTGTAGTATAGAGCGGCTAACCGGCAGGTTCCCCACCGGCTCCTAACAGATATTACTGCAATGAAAATAAGAAGAATCAACAGGGCGATTCATCGCGACCTTGGATATCTCTTTTTCGGCATGACAATAATCTACGCTATCTCGGGAATAGCGCTCAACCATCGTCACCACTGGAATCCAAACTATATCATCAGACATGACACAATAGGTGTAGAGCTACCCGGAGAAGTGGAACTTCGCAACAGAGATCTGGCAGAAAACATTCTGTCCTCACTCCCGGAAAACCCTCGCTATAGAACACATATCTCGACCCCCTCACAATACAAGATATTTATTGAAGGTGGGTCGGTAACATTTAATACCGAAACAGGAGAGGGGGTAGTTGAGACCATAAGGAGGAGGAGGGTCTTGCATCAATTCAACTCTCTTCACTACAACAGACCACGGAAGTTATGGACATGGTTTGCCGATGCATATGGTGCCGGCCTGTTGGTTCTTGCCGTTACAGGGCTGTTCATATTAAAGGGCAAAAATGGTATAACAAGGCGGGGTGCATGGTTAACCGCCACAGGTATAGTAGTACCATTTATACTGCTGCTTATCTACAGCTGATTTACAGAGCTATCGGCACATTAGCCATTAGCTTGCAACA
>SLNP01000012.1 GCA_007132995.1 Bacteroidales bacterium
GGCCGCCCTCCTCTATTATATCGGCTATATCTTCCGTTTCGGCATCTATTACATAGACACTGTTATCGCCGGGAGACAGCAGGTAGAGGTATTCACCGTCGGTTGCTATGCCACGAATATTGATAACACCCTCCCGCCCGGGCAGCTCCGGGGGGTAGTTAACTGCTTTAATGAAGTTGCCGTTATAGTCATATACCAGCACCCGGTACTGTATTGACTCCACAATATATATTTTACCATCGCGTGCTGTGTAGGAGATGACACTATTTACCTCTACTCCATCATCGGTAATACGCGGCACAAGTGCTTCCCCCACCCGGGCGTCGTCGGTCTGCAGCATCAACTCAAGAACGACAGCCCGGTTATCTGTACTTGTCGCACCAACCTGTGGTTCGGCATCAGGATCGAAGGAGCCGGTCGGTGTGATTGCTTGGTGCTCCTCCACAACGGGAATATCAGGTATGCTATCTCCCAGCAGTGGTAGCAGAGGGATGGAGACTGTCTCCGGTGAGCCGGTGAGAGGAGTAAGGAGATGCATTTTGCCGTCGATGTCGAGGAAGGTGATGCCGTAGGAGGAGAGTAACGGATTGAGCGATTCGATGTCTATGTGGCGGCGGCCGGGGATGTGGAACAGCAGGTGTTCTGTTTCGATGCGACCGGGACCCGCGGTGGCGGGCGAGCGCTCGGCAATGAGCCACTCGTTGCAGGGGGTCTGGTCAAGAACTATAAAGATGGCGCCGGTATCGCTTACAAGCGTAAGCCCCTTGTCGTTGTCTGTGTCATAAAGTATGGTGTGTAAGTCGCTTGATTCATATACCTTCTCAATAACCATTTCGGACCCGGTTTCATCGGCGGTGCGACAGGATATTGCCAGCAGGAGTATGGCAACTAACATAAACGATGTAAGGTTCTTCATTACAGCTCTTTTTAGCAGTGCACCCCTCCCGATGGCACCCATTTCCGGGCTAAGTCAGCGCAGCCGACCCCGGGAGCAGTTGATCTGTTCCGTTTGTGAACAAATTTAAGCAATAATTTGCTATGGTGCTCGTGGGTGCTCGCACGCATGGGGCATGGGGCATGGGGTATGGGGTATGGGGCATGGTACTCGCTGCTGACGCAGCTCGTAGCGGAGAGTGGAGAACGGGGAGGATAGATTGGTTGGGTGATGTGTTGGTATCAAACCAAACCGGTTCTCAGAGCGATGAGTGTGAGGGCGAGGGCGAGAACAAAGGCTATCAGGGGTGAGATGATCCACATGGCGAAGAAGCGGTTTACCTCTGTTTTGCGGAAGATATTGCGGAAGCCGAGCTTTGCCACTCCGATGCCAAGAATGGCAGCTACATTGAGTTGAACAAGTGAGCTTGGAATTCCCCGTATAACAGATGCCAGCAACAGAAGCGTTGCCGATATAAATGCGATAATGACCGCCTCTATGCGTCCGAAAAGGACTATCTCTTTACCGGTATTCCTGACCACTTTGTGACCAAATAGTGAACTGCCTATTCCAAAGCCGGGGGCCACCACCAGAACCGATATAATAACAATAAGGAGCATACCGTCGTCACCGGTTACCCCCAGTTCATTGGCAGTCATAGAGGCTATGGGCCCCGCCGCATTGGCCACATTGTTTGCCCCGATAGAGAATGCCACATAGAGCGACATAAGTACTATCAGTGAGAGCACCACGGGATTGCTGTTAAACTTTTTTGAAATGGTATAGCCCCGCCGCCGCAGAGGCATGTAGATAAAACGGCCGGCGAGGTATGAAAGCAGTAGCGAGATAACAGGAAGAACAAGCCAGGTGGGAACTATCTCAACAAATAGTTTGTGTGTGTTCAGGCTTCCATAACAGAGTGACGGGGCTGCCACGGCAAATATTGTAGCCTGACTGGTAGATTGAGGTATTCCTGCAAGGTTGGCAACCAGCAGCGCGAGGGCTACAGAGATGAGAATTATGGTTGTCAGCACCAGCGTCATATAAGAGGGGTCGATAAGCTCATTGCCCACAGTGTTGGCCGTCTCTCTGCCGGCTATAATGGCGCCGGCGAAGACCATTAAACCGAAGAGGCCGGGTATATATTTATGTTTTATCAGATTGCAGCCATAGGCAACGGAAAATGAGGGGCCGGTACCACTGCCACCCATGTTGATAGCCAGAAAGAGGGCTACAATAAAGGGAATCAGAAGGGGGCTCAAAAGTGGTGATATCATGTAATTGCTTAAATAATGTTCGATACAAACTTCAACAATAGGAGCGCCCGGGTCAATGGCTAAAATACCCCAAAGTGCATGGGTCTAAACGCTTAGACTCCAGCTACTGATAAAGATAAAGTGCCGGCCTGCTCTTTTTATCTCTACCTGCTGCCGGTGTCGCAACACTCTACCGGAGGGGGTAGCAAAAGGGAGAGCCGTCAGGTACCATGCAGATAGCGATTCGCCTTCGGGCCGGGCAGGCATGCAGAGGCAAAGGAAAATTATGACATAGCAAGGCTATCATTCAGGATATGTATGCCACTTGGTGGCAAGCGGTGGCTCACATTGATAAGGAGTTGCATCGGGGCCGGACCCGAAGCTAACAGAGAGGGCGTTGCATGAAAATGGTCTTACCTGTAATGAAGCTGAAAGCGAAGTGATAGAGCAGTGGTTTATCAAAGCGTTCTGTCAGGACAATTTTTTGCATTAAATTAGCAACTTACCTTTTGTTGCACTGAACGGAAAGAGATGGAGATAAACGACATATTTGAAAATAACCGCCGCTGGGCGGCGGCAAAAATGGCTGACGATCCGGACTTCTTCAGCAGGCTTGCGGGGGGGCAGTCCCCTTCAATGCTCTATATAGGCTGCTCCGATAGCCGCGTAACGGCTGAAGAGGTTATGGGGGTATGTCCGGGCGATGTTTTTGTTATGCGTAACATAGCCAACATTGTATCGAGCACCGACATGAGCGCAATGTCGGTTATTCACTATGCCGTAACCTCGCTTAAGGTGAGGCATGTGGTGATATGCGGCCACTACTGCTGTGGAGGTGTTGAGGCGGCGATGAACCCGGAAGAGGGAGGTATACTGAACCCCTGGCTCAGGACGATAAGGGATGTTTACCGGCTTCACCAGACAGAGCTGGATGCAATCGATGACAGAACTGCCAGATTGAGGCGCCTTATTGAGCTGAATGTTCAGGAACAGTGCGTCAACATCATAAAAACTCCCGATATTCAAAGGGCATGGAAGGAGGGGAGAACCGAGGTTCATGGCTGGGTATTCGACATAGAGACCGGCCTGATAAGGGATCTGGAGATAGATTTCGACTCTATACTGAAAAGGATAATGAAGATTTACAGAACCATCTAAAAAGAGAGGGGACACTTTCTCTGCCAGCTCCGGAACTCAAAGGTACCCCCTGGCCGGCAACCCGGCACCGCAAAGGCTGGCTCGCCACCTGCTCTGCGCCCCCAAAGAGCATAACTGCGCCCCAAAGCTTTCGCCCGAACCGAAGGACGGGCTGACCCTGCAGGCTACTTCAATATCTCAAAACGCAACATCCGGTCGGTCAGTGCACTGCAGATTGAGTCGAGCTGCCCGCTCTCCTGAAGATTGAAGGTTATTATAACCTGTACATACCCTACGGGCACTGTTGTTATTGACCGCTCATGATATATATCGTTAATATTTGCCCTTAGGCCCTCCAGAATTGAGATAATGCCCTTGAGTTCGCCGGCCACATCGGGTATCAGTACAGCTATTCGTGCTCTAAGCCCCTCTTCCATAAGGCCCTTTTCCAATATCTGCTCGAGAAGGCCCATATTAATATTACCACCGCTTATAACGGGAACCACATTCCTGCCTCCGTGATTGTACTTGCGGTGCATAACCGAGGCCATGGCTGCCACTCCGGCTGGTTCGGCCAATATTTTTGCTCTCTGAAGAAGCATATAGGCTGCACGGGCTATCTCCTCATCGCTGACCACCACTATGTCATCGACATACTTCTGCACTGCCTCGAGGGTGAGCACTCCGGGGGTTTTTACCGCTATACCATCGGCAATGGTCTCCATTGAGGTGAGTTTTTCGGGCTTCCCGCTGCGAAGGGAGTTGATCATACCCTGCGCCCCTTCGGCCTCTACGCCTATGATGCGTATATCCGGATTGATCTCTTTAAGGGCTATACCGATGCCGGCAATAAGCCCGCCACCCCCTATCGGCACAACAACATCCTCTATGGTATCCATCTGATCGAAAAGCTCCAAACCCATTGTGCCCTGCCCGGCTATAATAAAGGGATCGTCGAAGGCGTGCACAATGAGGGCTCCGCTCTTTTCCCGGTACTCGAGTGCTGCCGCCATGGCATCGTCGAAGCTGTACCCCTCGAGCATCACTTCAGCGCCGTAGTTACGCGTTGCAATAACCTTAAGCGGAGGTGTAAAGAGAGGCATAAAGACGGTCGATTTTACACCAAGAGAGCGGGCGGCATAGGCCACCCCCTGTGCATGATTGCCTGCCGAAGCGCAGACAACACCGTTTTTGAGCCGCTCTTTGCCGGCAGAGGCGATCATATGGTAGGCCCCCCTCACTTTAAAAGAGCCGGTCGACTGCAGATTTTCGAGCTTCATGTAGACATTGGCTCCTGCCATTGAAGAGAATGATTTGCTATGCTCAAGAGGGGTGACCTTTACAACCTCCTTGAGGTGCATACGGGCCCTGATAATATCTGAATATTCCGGTAACCTGCTCATTTTACAGTTTGTTGGGTGACTATGATTTAACGGGACGACTGTTTTTTTAACCGCCTAACTTCTTGTATTTTACCCTCCTGGGGCCTTCGCTGCCTGTACGGTTGCGGTAGTGCTCTTCATATTCGGAGTAGGAGCCCTCGAACCAGACAACTTCAGAGTCGCCCTCGAAGGCTATCATGTGGGTGGCAACCCGGTCGAGAAACCACCTGTCGTGTGATATTATTACCGCACACCCGGCAAAGTTTTCCAGCCCCTCCTCCAGGGCCCTCAATGTGTTGACATCGATATCGTTGGTGGGCTCATCAAGAAGCAGTACATTGGCCCCCGACTTTACCGTAAGGGCAAGGTGCAGGCGGTTTCTCTCACCGCCGGAGAGAACTGCACATTTTTTCTCCTGATCGGCGCCGGTGAAGTTAAAGCGTGCTGCGTATGCCCGTGCGTTGACGGGTCGGCTGCCCAGCATCACCTCTTCATGTCCTCCGGAAATAACTTCATAAACGCTCTTTTTCGGATCTATCGCCTCATGGGCCTGATCAACATATCCGGGCACCACGGTCTCTCCTATCTTTATTGAACCACTGTCGCAACTCTCCTGCCCCATTATCATCCTGAAAAGGGTGGTTTTACCGGCGCCATTAGGCCCTATTACCCCGACAATGCCATTTGGGGGAAGGTCGAAAGAGAGATTCTCAAACAGTATCTTATCACCGAAGGCCTTCGAGACCCCCTCTGCCACAATAACCCTGTCGCCCAGGCGGGGGCCGTTGGGTATCACCAACTCAAGCCTCTCCTCTTTCTGCTTTACATCCTGACCCAGCAGCTTCTCGTACGCTCCAAGACGCGCCTTCGATTTGGCATGACGCGCTTTGGGCGCCATACGAACCCACTCCAGCTCGCGTTCAAGGGTTTTCCTTCGCTTTACATTGCCCTTCTCCTCCATCTCCAGTCGTTTAGACTTCTGCTCAAGCCATGAGCTGTAGTTGCCCTTCCAGGGTATACCCTCGCCACGATCAAGCTCAAGTATCCAGCCGGCAACATTATCGAGGAAATAGCGGTCGTGAGTAACCGAGATGACGGTTCCCCTGTACTGCTGCAGGTGAATCTCAAGCCACTGTACCGACTCGGCATCGAGATGGTTGGTGGGCTCGTCGAGCAGAAGCACATCGGGCTGCCTGAGCAGAAGACGGCAGAGTGCCACCCTTCGTCTCTCGCCACCGGAAAGCTGGCTTACAGGCCTGTCACCATCGGGGCATCTCAGAGCGTCCATCGCTCTCTCAAGCCGGCTGTCGAGGTTCCATCCATCGTGAAAATCTATCTGCTCCTGCAATAGTGCCTGCCTCTCCATAAGCTGCTGCATGCGGTCGGGATTTTCGTAAACATCGGGGTCGCCGAAACTGTTATTTATCTTCTCATACTCATTCATTATCTCAACTACCCCGGACACACCCTCTTCAACAATCTCCCTCACGGTTCTTGTATCATCCATAAGGGGCTCCTGATGAAGCATGCCGACACTATAGCCTTCACTAAATGCAAGTTCTCCCTGAAATGAGCTCTCCTCGCCTGCTATTATCTTCAGCAGCGTCGACTTACCCGATCCGTTCAGTCCTATAATACCAATCTTGGCCCCCAGAAAGAATGAGAGCGATATGTCTTTCAGCACCTGCCTGTTGGGAGGATATGTTTTACTCACCTTATACATTGAAAAAATAATCTTCTTCTCTTCGCTCATATCTTACAGCTATTATGGTTGGCAGTACAAAAGTATTAAATATGGGCAGAGCAGCGGATGGCAAAAGGGTGTTTAACCAAATATTTTTCGGGTTTTATGGTGCGCTCCCGACAGAGCCTTTAATAAATAGCAGCCCTGAGCCGCTGTTGCGGGGCTGAACAAGCCCCCATTTAATAGCAAAAGCCCGGACAGCCAGAATAAACTGACGCCGGGCGGGTCGAGAAAACCACTTGTTGCTATATATCTCTATCTCCTTAAGGCTCTGCCCTCAACTGCCTCCTTCTGCCGGACACGACCTCTTCTGCCGGGCCACTGACTCGAGCGACTCTCCGCTTTGGCAGCTACTGGCACGGCCAACTGTCTTCTTCTGCCGGGCCGTTGGCACAGGCAGCGGATGGCTGCAGCGGCTATGCTCCCTTGCGAAAAAGATCTACTGTTTCGCGCTGAAGAAGTACCCAGATAGAGTAGACCCCTAGCAGGGTGCCTATGGGAATGTTCAGGCATGCCAGAGCTGAGACAACAATGACTACCACCCGCGCCCAGGATTTATAAAACAAAAGCCCAATGCCTCCCACAACGCCCAAAATGGAGAAAAGGAGACCAACGGCGGTACCCCAGTTCCTTATAATCGTGAGTACCATCTCGGCAAGCGGCTCATGACCAACCTCGGCAAGCGGAATTGCCATAATAAACCAGAAGCCTGTAAAAGCAATAGCCCAGAGACCACTGAGTGCTATCCTCAGCGATGCAACCAGAGTCACATGGTTTCTCATACTTCTGTTTTTCTCTATCATAGTACAACTCTTTTGGCGCAATTTAATTATCGTTACCTGAATAAAAGACAGCCCTTTTTTAATAATGTTGCATTACCGCCCCCTGCTACCCATAAATAAAGTTAAACAGGCCGGTAAACATAGAGAGAGTCTGCCATTTATCTGTACAAAATGCGTAATATGAGCTGTTTTTTCAAATGAGACCAGAGGCTGAATCTCCAACACTTAATCTCACACCTCAAGAGATCGGACAAAGACTATTTTACGCTGATTAAATATTTGTATGACTGTTGTTTAATTAAACTCCTATCGCATGAAAATCAAAAAAAACCTTACGATTCTACTGGCCACACTACTGGTTGCAGCTATGCCGGTTGTGCTTATTACGGGTCAGCAAAGGGTACCTATATCCTTTGACAGATATCACGGTTACCA
>SLNP01000031.1 GCA_007132995.1 Bacteroidales bacterium
CCCATGCCCCATGCCCTATGCCCTATGCCCTTTGCGTGCGAGCGTAGCGAGCACCACCCGGGCTTCCTAGAAGAGGCGGTATCTGCGATCTTCAACACCCACCTGCTCTTTCAGGGCTTCGAAAAGCTCGTAAAACGAGCGCATCTCAAGCATCATCTTTATTCTCTGCCTGGTGGTGTCGTAATCATCTGCCTCTCTCTCTTCTTCTGACAGAACTTCCAGAACGAAGACGCCGTTCTCACCCTTTACCGGACCGGATGTCTCTCCTACCGGTGCTGCTACTGCTGCACCTACCAGTGAAGGCTCAACACCCGCCATTCCCGGAACCGTGAAGGCTCTGAAATTGATTCCTGTGGCGGTCTCTGCCGTCAGACCCATATCTGATGCAATCGATCTCACATCTGTGCCTGCTGCGATCTTCTCCCTGAATCCTTCGGCTAACTTTTCGGCTTTGGCCTTATCTATAAGGATCTCCCTTATCTCATCTTCAACCTCTGACAGCGATGGAATACCCTCTTCCTGTATCCTGGTGCAGAATGCTACAACAAACTGCTCTTCCAGCTCAAAAACGGGCTGCTGATAGCTGTCAAGCATTATTTCGCCTCTCCTTGTTTCAAAGAGTGAGCGAACCACCTGCCTGGGGTTTATTATTCCGGTAACCTCTCTCTGGCCGGGCGTCACATCAGTAGCAATTCTTCTTTCGAGACCCTGCTCATTTGTTGCTTCTACAAATTTGGTGTATGTGTTGTTCGTATTGGCAAACCTGGTTGCCTTGCTCCGAAGATCCTGTATCGTTGTGCTGCTGGGCTCTACGGCTCTCTCTATGAGGCCTATATTGTATTTTGATACCCTTGGGCTCTGGTTGAGTATCTCTATTATATGGACACCAAATTCACTCTCTGTTATTACAATGTCACCGGTTCTGTTTTCAAAGCTTGCATTACTGAATGGCAGTACCATCATACCCTCTCTGAACCATCCCAGATCACCTCCGGTTCTCTGCCCTCCCGGGTCGTCTGAGTGGATCATGGCTACCATTTCAAAATCTTCACCGCCGGTGATCTCTTCATAGAGCGAATCGGCCTTTGCCCTGGCCATATCGAGAGAGCGCTGCTGGTTTGGCGATATCAATATATGCCTTGCCCTTACCGAGTCGGGCCTCTGCTGGACATCAAGTATCTTTGCAAGATAATAGGTCTCATCCTCAAGCCAGGGGCCATGTATATCGCCACTGCTTCCGGTGGCCGCAAAATCTCTCACAGCTTCCGGTAATTCGTCCGGCGTGCGGAAAAAGCCCTGGTGCCGGGTGTCAGATGTTAGATTGATAAAGTTAACCGGATCGCTGGTCTCGGCAAACTCGTCTCTCAGCTGTTCCATATCACCCTGTACCAGATTAAAATCATCCTCTGTCGGGTAGATGTCGAAGGTGACAAACTCAAAGCTCCTTTTTGCCTCTCTCTCAAAACTTCTGCGATTTGCGTTGTAATAGCTCCTTATCTGACTGCGACTTATCTCTATATCATCGCCCGGAACCGTTCTGAGCATCTGTCCGGTGTAGATGAAGTCTACCTCTCTTGCAGGCAGCGAACGCTCGAAATCTGTCTGGAAAGATGTTACATATATGCCCTTAGATACCAGGTTGTCGTACTTGGTGTTCAGCCTGTCGGTTATCATCTCCTTCTCGAAGAAGAGCCAGTAACTCCTTACCATGGGGTCATGCTCCATCTCACTGAGAAACATATTCATATAGTTGACATCAACCTCGCCTGTCTCCGGATTTGCAAATAGCTGATTGATAATAGGGTGCTTCTCAATGCCGAAAACCATTGAGTGCAGCTCTTCGTCGCTGACCTCCAGACCCAGCTTGTCAAACTCGGCTCCAAGGACCCTCTCCCTAACAATCTGCTCCCAGATCTGCTCGCGGATATTTTCGTTCAGCTCTTCGCTTATAACGCTGGTTCCCGAAAGCCTGTATATCTCTGTAAGATTTCTTACCCTCTCATCAAACTCAATGATCGATATCGACTCACCGCCTATTACAGCTATTTCGTTGTGCTCCATCATCTGCCTCTGGTGACGGCTTCCCGTACACCCTTCGAAATCGACCACAAAAAGCAGTATGGCTCCCCCTACGAAACCGACAATAAGCCAGTCTGCCCTCTCTCTTAAAACCTGAAGTATTGACATCCTCTATCTCTCTTTAAATGTTGTAATCAATGGTATAGCCTGCATAAAACAGGCGACAAATATAATAAAAAGTGTGCTACTTCGGGAGCAATGAAACTTTATTCTTTTCTCTCTATTATCGGAGGAACCAGATGTCGTCTTTAACATGCAGGCCGGGGATATTGATGTGTCATTAAATTGGGGGGTGGTGTCGAAAAAAACAGTCATATATAGCGACTAACCCCTATAATGAAAGGGCGTGTTGATAAAATAATGGCAATATTGGCAATTAAGCCCTGTTTTATTATAGGGGGTATGTAAAATAACTTATATTTGTCTCTGTACTAAAATAGATTGTTATGGCAGAATACCGATTTTCGGCACTGAGGCAGGCAATAAACAGGCCTCTGCCTCCCGTGACTACATCTGGAGAGAGGGTGTCAGAGACCTTTGCCAGTAAAGTTTTCACCTTTTCCGTGATGGAGAAGTACCTGTCGCGCGATACCTATGCCGCAGTAAGAAGAGCTGTTGATGAGGGTGGTGTTGCCGATATGTCGATAGCAGATCAGGTGGCGACAGGGCTAAAGGCATGGGCAATTGAGAATGGGGCAACCCACTATACCCACTGGTTTCATCCGCTTACCGATACCACCGCAGAAAAGCATGATGCTTTTATTGAGTCTTGCGACAAGGGGCGCCTGCTTGAGTCTTTTCCCGGAAACCTGCTTATTCAGCAGGAGCCTGATGCCTCGAGCTTTCCCAGCGGGGGAATAAGAAACACATTTGAGGCGAGGGGCTACACGGCATGGGATGTCTCGTCGCCTGCATTTATTGTAGGTACCACCCTCTGCATTCCAACGGTTTTTGTCTCCTATACCGGAGAGGCTCTTGATTACAAGGCTCCGTTGCTTAAGGCGCTGGGAGCACTCGACACTGTCGCTGCAGAGGTGTGTCGCTATTTCGACAAAGATGTTAAGAGGGTAGTTGCCACCCTTGGCATTGAGCAGGAGTATTTTCTGATCGATGAGGCCCTCTATCATGCCCGCCCCGATCTGGTACTTGCAGATCGTACACTGATGGGTCATCAGTCTGCCAAAGACCAGCAACTCTCTGATCACTACTTCGGCTCTATTCCCGAGCGGGTGATGACATTTATGCGTGAGTTTGAACAGGAGGCTTACAGGCTTGGCATACCTGTCAAGACCCGTCATAACGAGGTTTCGCCCAACCAGTTTGAGTGCGCACCTCTTTTTGAGGAGGCGAACCTCGCCATTGATCATAACCAGTTGCTTATGGAGACCATGAAGCGGGTTGCCAGGCGTCACCGCTACAGGGTGCTGTTCCATGAAAAACCATTCGCCGGCGTCAATGGATCAGGAAAACATTGCAACTGGTCTCTTCACACCGATACAGGAGTTAACCTTCTTGCACCGGGTCACAATCCGAAAACAAATCTTCAATTCATCACTTTTCTTGTAAATGTTCTCAAGTGTGTTAATGATAATCAGGATCTGCTGCTTGCGAGTGTTATGAGTGCAACAAACGCATGTCGGCTAGGCGGACATGAGGCACCACCATCGGTCATGTCGGTCTTTTTGGGCGACTATCTGTCCGATATGCTCGACAATATTGCCCGCAAGGTTACAGATCGTAAAATGAGCCCCTCACTGAAAACAGAACTGAAGCTTGGTATAGGGAAGATACCGGGTATTCTGCTTGATAATACCGACCGCAACCGGACATCTCCATTCGCCTTTACCGGTAACAGATTTGAATACAGAGCCGTGGGCTCATCGGCTAACTGCAGCGCGCCTGTAATAGCTCTCTGTACCGCACTTGCCGCCCAACTCACCAGATTCCGTGACGAGGTTGAACCTCTTATAGCAAAAGGGAGGAAGAGAGATGAGGCGATACTTCACGTACTTAAGCACTACATAGCAGATTCCGGAAGAATCTGTTTTAACGGTGACGGCTACTCGGAAGAGTGGCATAAAGAGGCAGTAAGAAGAGGGCTCTATTCCGGCAGTGGCGTGCCTGAAACGGTAAGCCGCTATCTCTCGCCCCGGTCAGTACAACTCTTCACATCAATGGGTGTGTTAACCGAAAAGGAGCTTATAAGCAGAACAGAGGTTGAGTTTGAGAAGTTTGTAAAGAAAGTGCAGATAGAGGCCAGGGTGCTTGGAGATGTTGCCATAAACCATATTGTACCGGTTGCTGTTCGCTATATGACGGTTCTCTCCGATAATGTCAGAGGGCTGAAGGAACTCTTCCCATCCGGGGAGTATGAGCGCCTGGCGGGGGCACGAAAAGATCTTATTGTTGAGATAAGTGATCATATTACCATGATAAAAAAACTGACAGCTCAGATGATTCAGGAGAGGAAGAGGGCTAATGTTATAGAATCTATGTATGAGAGGGCTGTAGCTTACGAGAATATGGTTAAGCCATTCCTTTCCGATATAAGATACCATATAGACAAGCTTGAGATGGTGGTTGACAACAGTATGTGGCCATTTCCCAAGTATCGTGAGTTGCTCTTTACCAGGTAGAACCAGCCGCACTGCTGATTGGTGCCGGCCGCGGAGACCGATTGGATTACTGCCGTTGTCTCATTATTCCCCGGTGTTGATGGCAGAAATACGATGTGGCAGGCCGATTCCCTGCAGGGTCAAAAATATTTCTCCCCTCGCTCCGTTTTAATAGGTGATATCGCTATTTTTGTAGTTGTTATCAGCCTTTACAAAGAGATGACAAGAGTTCTCACCATAACAGTAATAGCGCTTCTTATTCCCCTGACTCTATATCCCCAAAACAGGAGGGTGCAGAGGGCGTACGATGCCTGGGAGTCTGGCGAGTACTACGAAGCCGTAGATCTTTTCAGGAGTGCCTATTCACGAACCAGAGACCGTGATCTCAGGTCTGAGCTGGTATTTATGATTGCCGAAAGTTATCGAAGAATAAATGATGCCAGAAACGCCGAGTCCTGGTACCGCAGGGCTACCCGTGTACAGGGAGCAAGGCCTGACGCTTTCTTCTGGCTTGCCGAGAGCATGAGAAAAAACGGCAAGTATGAGGAGGCGATCGAAGAGTACAGAAGGTATAGGGAACTGGTGCCGGGCGACCCGAGGGCCGATGTGGGTATAAGGTCTTGTGAACTGGCAATGCAATGGATTGAGAACCCCGAAGCCTACCTGGTAGAGGAGATAAGGGAGCTCTCGTCAAGGGCTTCCGATTTCAGCCCTGTCTTTGTCCGTGAAGACAACTCTATGCTCTATTTCACCTCTTCGCGCGACGAGGCTACCGGACGCAGTCAGCATGGCGCTACCGGAGAGGGGTTTACCGATATTTTTGAGACCCGCCTTGATATGAAGGGTAGCTGGAGCACCCCGGTACCGGTTACCGGAATCAACAGCGATGCGGAAGAGGGCACTCCCTCCGTATCTTACGATTACAGAGAGATGTTCTTTACCAGATGCGAGATGGTGAGGAGGGAGACCAGGGGGTGTGCGATAATGTACTCTGTAAGGAGCGGAGCAGGATGGGCAGCTCCGGTAAACCTCAATCTGGTTCCGGATACGCTGGTGGCAGCGCATCCGGCCATATCGCCCGACGGCCTTACTCTCTATTTTACATCAAATATGCCCGGAAGTTTCGGCAGGAATGACATCTACTATGTTACCCGCGAGCCGGGCTCTGAAGTCTGGTCCGAGCCGGTAAATTTAGGCCCTGACATTAACACCTCAGGCAGCGAGATGTTTCCCTATGTGAGAGATGATGGTGCCCTCTATTTTGCCTCTGACGGCCACCCGGGAATGGGTGGTCTCGATATTTTCCGTGCCGACAGGCAGCCTGACGGATCCTGGATTGTAACCAACATGAAACCTCCGATAAACAGCCCCGCCGATGATTTCGGAATAGTGTTCGAAAGGGGTGCTGAGAGAGGTATTTTCAGCTCATCAAGAAAGGGTAGGGGGAATGATGTACTCTACTCTTTTGAGATGCCACCTCTGCGCTTTACCATAACCGGGCTGGTAAGGAATGAGAAGGAGGGAACCCCTCTTGAGGGTTCGACCGTGCAGCTTATTGCCAGTGACGGCGCTACAAGAGAGATCGTAACCGGAGAGAGCGGCGAGTTTGAGTTTTCACTCAGGCCCGATGTTGACTATATCTTTCTGGCTACCAAACAGGGGTTCCTTAACGGAAGGGCCCGGGAAACTACCAGAGGTCATGACCGGAGTCACGATTTTCTGGCTACTATAGATCTTACACCTATAGATCGCCCCATAGAGCTGCCAAATATATTCTACGATTTTGCCAGATGGGATCTGAGACCCGAGTCGATGGTCTCTCTCGACAGGCTGGTTGAGACCCTGAACGACAATCCCACAATAACCATTGAGTTGATGTCGCACACCGATTCGCGCGATACCGAAGAGTTCAATCTTCTGCTCTCGCAGCGGAGGGCCCAGTCTGTGGTCGATTATCTTGTTGAACAGGGCATAGAAGAGGAGAGGCTCTCGGCTGTAGGCTATGGTAAGGGAAGGCCCAAAGAGGTCGATGAGGATATTAACGAGACCTACCCCTTCCTGCCGGTTGGTGTTATCCTGACGGAAGATTTTATCGACTCACTGCCTGATGATGAGAAGCGGGAAATAGCACACCAGATAAACAGGCGCACAGAGTTCAGGGTGCTAAGCACCGACTACCGGCCCGATGATAGACGCGACAGAGAGCGTTAGATAGAGGCCGTTTACTTTATTCCCGGCCATTGATTAACTTTGCCCCCCTCAATGCACAGCATATGAAAAGCGATTCAAGATATGCCGGCCGTGGTGTTTCGGCCTCGAAAAAGGATGTTCACAAGGCTATAGCCTCTGTCGATAAAGGAATCTACCCCGGGGCTTTCTGCAAGATAGTGCCCGATATTCTCGGGGGTGATGAGCGCTACTGCAACATCATGCATGCAGACGGCGCCGGAACCAAATCGTCTCTGGCATACCTCTACTGGCGTGAAACCGGCGATATTACGGTCTGGAAGGGTATTGCCCGCGATGCTATAGTGATGAATACTGACGATCTTCTGTGCGTTGGGGCCTACAGCAATATTCTACTCTCTTCAACAATCGGACGCAACAAAAATCTTATCCCCGGCGAGGTTATTAAGGCTATTATTGAGGGAACCGAAGAGTATCTGGCTCTATTAAGGTCAATGGGTGTAGATATATGGTCTACAGGCGGAGAGACGGCAGATGTGGGCGATCTTGTAAGAACCATAATTGTCGATTCAACGGTAACTGCCCGTATGAGACGAGATGAGGTCATCTGTAACAGCCGTATTGGCCCGGGAGATGTTATTGTCGCTCTCTCTTCTTTCGGCAAGGCATCGTATGAAGAGGAGTACAATTGGGGTATGGGTAGTAACGGGCTTACATCTGCCCGCCACGATATGTTTGGCAAATATTTGGCCGCCAAATATCCGGAGAGCTACGACCCCTCTGTTCCGGCAGACCTGGTCTATAGCGGCAACCTGAAACTCACCGAAAAATTGCCGGGAACCGATACCCCTGCGGCAAAGGCGGTGCTTTCACCCACAAGAACATATGCTCCGGTGGTTATCCCTTTGCTGAAAGAGATGAGGCATGAAATAAAGGGTATGGTACACTGCTCCGGGGGTGGGCAGACTAAAATTCTCAACTTTATCGACAACCTCCATGTTGTAAAAGATAACCTCTTTCCGGTTCCTCCGTTATTTGAAAGAATCAGGGAAAATTCCCTTACAGAGTGGAGCGAGATGTACAGGGTATTTAACATGGGGCACCGTTTTGAGATTTATACCACTGAAAAGGGTGCAGACAGGGTAATTGCCGCTGCACGGCAGCTCGGTGTTGATGCCAGGATAGCGGGACGCTGCGAACCCTCTGATAAGCCCTCTCTTACAATTGTTTCTGACAAGGGCAGGTTTACCTATCAGAAGTGAATTTGCTGAAAGGGCTGCATAGGTCGGGTTTTGGGTGGTAAAACATCCATCTGTGTTTACCTGCAGCAGGGGCATCTGTTGAGAGGTGCCGGGCCATACCTGATTCATGAATAGTGTAACAGATGGATCTGTCGCGCTGCCGGTGTTGCTGTTTTATAACTGATATTTGCTAATTTTGCGGGTCTGAACCAAGAGCCATTTTTATGTCCAAAAATCTTATTGTTGAGAAGCTGGAAGGCGTCAAAGAGCGTTTTGTCGAGGTGGGGAAGCTGCTTACCGACCCCGATATCATGAAGGATATGAAGCGCTATGTACAGCTCAACAAGGAGTATAAGGAGCTTGAGCCCATCATTGAATCGTACGATCAGTACAAGCTGGCTCTGAGTAACCTTGCCGATGCAAGGGCACTGCTGTCTGCCGAGAAGGATGACGAGATGCGTGAAATGGCCAAGGCACAGATTGAAGAGATAAACGAACTGCTGCCCCGAATGGAGGAGAAGATAAAGCTTATGCTCATACCCGCAGACCCTGAAGATGAGAAGGGGGCAGTTGTTGAGATAAGGGCCGGTACCGGTGGTGATGAGGCAAGCATATTCGCAGGCGATCTTTTCCGCATGTACACCAAATATTGTGAGCTAAGGCGCTGGAAGGTCGATATTAATGGCTATACCGAGGGAACCTCGGGCGGATACAAGGAGATAGTCTTCACCGTTACAGGAGCCTCTGTTTATGGCACACTGAAGTATGAGTCGGGGGTACACCGTGTGCAGAGGGTGCCACAGACAGAGACCCAGGGCAGGGTTCACACCTCGGCCGCCTCTGTTGCCATTCTTCCTGAGGCTGGTGAGTTCGATGTTGAGATTAAGAGTGAAGATATAAGGAAAGACACCTACTGCTCATCCGGTCCGGGCGGACAGTCGGTAAATACAACCTATTCGGCTATACGGCTAACCCACATACCTACAGGCCTTGTTGTTACCTGTCAGGATGAGAAGTCGCAGATAAAGAACCTTGACAGGGCCATGAAAGAGCTGCGTACCCGGCTCTACAATCTCGAATATCAGAAGTATCTTGACGATATCAGCAGCAAGAGGAAGACAATGGTCTCAACCGGCGACCGCTCTGCCAAGATACGCACCTATAACTACCCTCAGGGACGGGTTACCGACCACAGAATTAATCTTACAATGTATAATCTTCAGGCTGTACTGGACGGAGAAATCGAAGAGATAATCGATAAGCTTAAGATGGCGGAAAATGCCGAGAGGCTTAAAGAGAGTGCAATCTGACAACCCCTCATTTTGAAATGAACAGAGAAGAGCTTTTTGGTAACATCATGAAGAAGAGGTCATACCTCTGTGTTGGTCTCGATAGTGATATTACGAAGATACCCCGCCATCTGATGCAGCATGAAGATCCGGTATTCGAGTTTAACCGTCGTATTATTGATGCTACCGCTCCCTATGCGGTAGCCTTTAAACCCAACCTTGCTTTTTATGAGTGCAATGGAGCCGCAGGGTGGGCGTCGCTAAGTGCCACTATAGCCTATTTGAGGGAGAATCACCCCGATTGTTTTATCATTGCCGACGCCAAACGGGGCGACATTGGCAACACTTCTGCCATGTACGCCCAGGCTCTCTTTAAAGGTCTGGGAGCAGACGCCGTAACCGTGGCGCCCTATATGGGAGAGGATTCTGTTTCACCCTTCCTCGGATATGAGGGAAGATGGGTCGCTCTTCTGGCTTTAACCTCAAACCGTGGGGCAGATGACTTCCAGTACCATACAGAAGGAGGTGAGCGTCTATTCGAGAAGGTGTTGCGGCAGTCTAAAGGGTGGGGCACCGAAGAGAACATGATGTATGTTGTTGGGGCTACCAGGGCAGAGATGCTGGCCGATGTAAGAAAGATAGTTCCGCTTCACTTTCTGCTGGTGCCCGGTATAGGGGCTCAGGGAGGCAGCCTCAGAGAGGTCTCCTCTTATGGCATGAATGAGAAGTGCGGGTTGTTGGTCAACTCTTCGCGTGCCATAATATTTGCCGACGGCGGTGACCGTTTTGATAAGGTGGCAGCAGACAAGGCGGCAGAGGTGCAGAGCGAGATGAGCCGGTACCTTCCCTGAACCTGTCTGCACTATTTTCCATCTCTCCGTGACGCAACCGGGCACTGTTTTTTAGCGTCAATCAGAGAGAGAGCAGCCTTAACTTCTGATCATGTCGGGCAGGGGCTCTTCCGCCTGGCACAGAGTGGTCGGCTCAGGCTGAAAAACCTTCTGATTCGTAACCGGTTAAAAAAAAAGCGAATTGTTTGAACTATTACATAAAAAAGTCGTACTTTTGCGTTCCAAAATAGGAGATATTTATTATTGGACGAACACTTTTTTTTATAAGGACATGTACTTAACGACGGAGAAGAAGAAGGAATTTTTCAGGACATTTGGAACATCGGAGGATGATACCGGCACTGCAGAGGGTCAGATAGCACTCTTTTCATACAGAATTGCGCATCTTACGGATCACCTCAAGAGGAACAAGAAAGACTTCAGCACACAGAGAGCTCTTATCAAGCTGGTGGGTAAAAGGCGTAGTCTGCTTGATTATCTTAAGGCGAAGGATATTGAAAGGTATCGTGCAATAATTAAGGCACTTAAGCTTCGTAGATAGTTACAGGGAAAGGCAATTGATTGTTGCCTTTTTTCTTTTACAACAACGAATCCCACCCATTTTCAACTAACAGATTACCAGATATGTTTAATAAGAAGACCAAGAATATAGATCTCGGCAACGGTAGGGTTATGACCCTCGAGACCGGGAGGCTGGCCAGGCAGGCCGATGGAGCTGTCCTGCTTACGATGGGCCGCACAATGTTGCTGGCCACTGTAGTCTCTGCCAAAGAGGCAAGAGAAGATGTAGATTTTCTGCCCCTTTCGGTAGATTACAGGGAGAAGTATGCATCGACCGGAAGGTTTCCGGGCGGATTTCTTAAAAGAGAAGCCAGGCCCTCAGATTATGAGGTGCTTGTCTCAAGGCTTGTAGACAGGGTGCTCAGACCCCTCTTCCCTGATGACTATCATGCAGAGACTTTTGTAACCATTAACCTCATCTCTGCAGATAAAGAGATAATTCCGGATGCTATGGCTGCACTTGCGGCCTCTGCGGCTCTTGCCGTTTCCGACATCCCCTTTAACGGCCCCATATCGGAGGTCAGGGTAGGCCGCATCAATGGGGAATACATAATCAACCCCACCGCAACTGAACTGAAAGAGTCAGATTTTGACATTATAGTTGGCGCCACCTACGAGAACATAACAATGGTTGAGGGAGAGATGAAAGAGGTATCTGAAGAGGATATGCTTGAGGCCCTTAAGGTGGCTCATGAAGCCATTAAGATGCAGTGCCGCGCCCAGAATGAGTTTGCCGGGGAGGTTGGTTCCGTTGTGAAGCGTGAGTATAGCCATGAGACTCACGACGCCTCACTTGAGAAGAAGGTCTGGGATGAGACCTATGATAAGTGTTATGCCGTGGCAAAAGAGCAGATTAAAGACAAGCACAAGAGAACAGCCTCATTTGAAGAGGTTTTTGATGAGTTTATCTCGCAATTTGATGAAGAGAGCGAAACAGACATAGGTCTTGCAAAGAGATATTTCAACAAGGTGCACAAAGAGGCTGCCAGAAGGCTGGTTCTCGATGACAGTACAAGACTTGACGGAAGGGCTACCGATGAGATCAGGGCTATAGAGTGCGAGATAGACACCTTACCTACAACCCACGGTTCGGCGCTTTTCACCAGAGGTGAGACTCAGGCACTTACCACGGTAACGCTGGGCACCAAGCTCGACGAGAAAATCATTGATGAGGTGCTTGTGAAGGGAACCGAAAAATTTGTTCTTCACTACAACTTCCCCCCATTCAGTACAGGCGATGCAAGGCCTTTCAGGGGAACCACACGCCGGGAGGTGGGGCATGGCAACCTGGCTATGAGGGCCTTAAAGGGCATTATGCCTCCCGAGACGGAGAACCCTTATGCGGTGAGGGTAGTGTCAGATATTCTCGAGTCGAACGGATCATCATCGATGGCCACCGTGTGTGCAGGTTCACTTGCCCTTATGGATGCAGGAGTTCAGATCAGGAAGGCGGTTTCCGGTATCGCAATGGGTATGATATCAGACGCCGAAACCGGCAAGTATGCAATACTATCAGATATACTGGGAGATGAAGATCATCTTGGTGACATGGATTTTAAAGTTGCCGGAACCCGGGATGGGATAACAGCAGCCCAGATGGATATAAAGGTTGACGGACTCTCTTACGATGTTCTTAAGGAGGCCCTTGAGCAGGCCCGAAGAGGCAGGCTCCATATTCTCGATGTGATGGACAGGACGATTTCAACCCCCCGTCCTGAGCTTAAGCCTCATACACCCAGAATAGAGATGCTCACCATACCGAAAGAGATGATAGGTGCTTTAATTGGTCCCGGTGGCAAGGTGATACAGGAGATACAGAGAGAGACCGGTACCACGGTAGTTGTTGAGGAGATAAACGGTTATGGCGATGTCAACATCTTTGGTGAAGATGAGGAGGCAATGACCAGAGCTCTTGACTGGATCAGGAAAATAGTTGCTGTTCCTGAGGTGGGCCAGGTCTATAAAGGCAAGGTTAAGAGCATACTTGCTTTTGGTGCTTTTATAGAGATACTTCCCAACAGGGATGGGCTTCTTCATATCTCTGAGATTGACTGGAAGAAGACTGAAAAGGTAGAGGATGTAATGAAAGAGGGTGACGAGGTTGAGGTCAAGCTGATAGACATTGATCAGAAGACCGGTAAGCTTAAACTCTCAAGGAAGGTTCTTTTACCGAGACCTGAGCGCACAGATGGTGACAGCAGGAGAGGAGGTCGTTCCTGATTGTAGTCATAATGGGCGTTAATGCGGCGCGGCAGTATTACATCTGACCGGTCGGAGATGAAAAGATAAAGAAGGGCGGGCCGCATCAGGCCCGCCTTTATGTTTCTGTCAGCGTCTATGGCCTCCACTACTATACTATTATACTGCATTAGCAATAGCGGCTTTTCAATATAACATATGCCGATGTTCCGACTCCCTATCTCTATAATATCTGCATGCCTGGTTGCCGGTACTGCCTGTAAATATTGCAAGGAGGGGCAGGAGATATAAGCAGGGTATAGCTTCACGATATCTTGAATCGATAGAGATGGGTTGCTTCCATTTTGTGAGGCTGTGCCGGGGTGTGCCCACGCTTGTGACTGATGTCAGCGATTGCCGGTTTTGTTGGTGATGAGAGCTTGTTCAGTGCCCTTTGTGAATTGATTTTTGATAAGAGCTATCCCGTTGGGCTGCACAGGGTGGTTTTTAAGGAAAAATTAAAAGAGTACTGCTGTTTAATTGGAAAAAATATAGTAGATTTGCACTTATCGGATTATTCCGGTAATATTGTTGTTGATAATCAGATTAGTAAACATCAAACGAATAAAATGACAACTATGAAACGATTCAGAAGCCTTTTTATCCTTTCTATGGCGGTTTTGCTTATGGCAGGCTGTAACCCGCTGAAAAGGATGCAGAGAAATGCCGACCAGGTCAGATATGAGGTCACCCCCGAGGTGCTTGAGGCCCACGGTGGTGAGGTTGCCCTTGATATCAGGGGAGTCTATCCCGAGAACTATTTTGACCGCAATGTTGTAGCGGAACTTACCCCTGTTTTGATATATGATGGTGGGGAGATTGAATTTGAGAAGATTACTGTGCAGGGTGAGAATGTACAGGATAACCACAGGGTTATCAGCAGGTCAGGTGGTAGTTTCAATTACGACTCAAGAATCGATTATACCGATGCTCTGAAGCGCTCTGAACTTTTCCTCAGGGTGAGTGCCACCAGAAGGAATAACACCGAAGAATTTGAGCCCGTTAAGCTGGCCGATGGTGTAATAGCGACATCGACACTTATTGGAGATGACGCCAAGCCGGTCATAATGGCTGATAATTTCCAGAGGATAGTTCCCGAAACCGGTATGGCAGATATTCTCTATCTGATCAACAGCCCTCTGGTGCGCCAGAGCGAGCTACGGGCAGAAGATGTTGTCAAGCTCGAGGAGTTTATCCAGAAGGTTGAGGAGACCGAAAACCTCCGCTTTACAGGAGCAACGGTTAGTTCTTTTGCCTCTCCCGACGGACCTTTCAATTTCAATGAGAGGCTCTCAAGCAACAGGGGTGTCTCTGCCGACAGGGTTATAAGAAATCAGTTTGGTGATATAGAAGCAGCCCAGAGGGATGGATTCTTCAGCAACATCACCACCGCAGAAGACTGGGAAGGCTTCAGAAGACTTGTTTCCGAGTCAAATATACGCGACAGGGATCTTATCTTAAGGGTTCTTTCCATGTATACAGATCCTGCTGTTCGCGAGCGCGAAATCAGGAATATGTCAGCCGCTTTTGAAGAGCTGAAGACAGATATCCTTCCCAAGCTCAGAAGGTCACAGCTTATAGTTGAGGCCGAGAGGGTTGGTAGAAGCGATCAGGAGATACTCAGAGAGATGAGGTCTAACCCCAGAGTTTTATCACTCGAAGAGATGCTCTACGCAGCCACTCTGGTGACTGATGTGAATGAGCAGCTTAACTTCTATCAGACCACTGCACAGGCCTATCCTGACTGCCCCCGTGCACACAATAATGTTGGCCGTACCTTTATAAAGCTTGGTAGGGCCGGTGATGCAGCAAGGGCCTTCCAGTCTGCGATGAACCTCAGCGCCTCTGATCCGATCAGGAGCAACCTCGGTTTTACAGCCATTATGCAGGGTGACTTCGATCAGGCTGAGGAGTACTTTACCGCAATGAGCAGTGCCACTCCTGAATCCAGATTTGGACTTGGAATGGTTGCTGTAAGCAGGGGAGAATATGATCAGGCCGTTAATCTTTTCGGTACCGAGAACAGCTATAACCTTGGTCATGCACTTGTTCTTAAGAGCGACTACAGCAGGGCCAGGCGTGTACTTGATGCTGTTACCCCGACAGATTGCGGAAAAGTAAATTATATGAGAGCGGTTGTTGGAGCCAGAATGGCTGACAGGGACTATATGCTTACAAACCTCCGCGAAGCTGTTAACAGGGACAGCGACTGGAAAGATTATGCTGCCACTGACCTTGAGTTTGCTGACTACTTTGTAGAGAATGCTTTTATCTCTATAGTACAGTAGTAGATTTCTGAGTCAAAACGACACATATTTTACCAGGCCGGGAGTTCGCAAGGACTCCCGGCCTGTTTATTACAGACAAGCAGGCTGGACTGTTTACCCTAATCTGTAATTATTACCTTACCGTTACAGGAACTTCACTATTTCACCTCACACCTTTTACCACAGAATTCCCATAGTACTATGCCGGCTGTTACCGCTACATTAAGAGAGCGTTTAATACCAAATTGAGGTATCTGCAAAGAGAGGTCTGACGCCTCAATAACATCAGGGGCTACACCATTGATCTCATGACCAAAGATAAGGGCATATTGACCTCTCTCTTCAAAGGGGAACCGGGCAAGGTCACATGCGTCGCCGGTCTGTTCAACCGCCACTATCTTGTATCCTGATTCGCTGTATCTCTTTACGGCACTCATGGTCTTTTCGTAGTAGTTCCAGGGAACAGACCGGGTTGCCCCCAGTGCAGTCTTCTGTATCTCCCTGTGCGGTGGTGTTCCGCATATTCCGCAGAGAGCTATGGCTTCTACTCCGAAAGCGTCGGCTGTACGGAACAGCGATCCAATATTATTGAGACTTCTTATGTTGTCAACTATTACAACAACCCTGTTGTAGGCCCTCTCTCTCATAGATGAATCTCTATTTCAGGCCGGAGCTTCTCCGGGCTACCTCTCTTTAACACCTGTGGCGCTAAAGTCAGACGAGACAGCCCCTCCCGCCATATATACCTCTTAATTGGGCGAAATTACAGAAAAATCGACTTATTGTTATTATATTGCAGAGAGCAGTGAGATCGCAGCAGCGAAGGCATAATAACTTTAAAGAGCACATTATGAATATTCATGAGTATCAGGGTATATCTATACTGAAGGCATACGATGTCGATGTGGCGGAAGCCTTTGTGGCCGAGACACCAGATCAGGCGGTTATGGTGGCGCAGGAGCTTAAAGAGAAGTACAACACCGATCTGTTTGTGGTGAAGGCTCAGATTCACGCCGGAGGCCGAGGAAAAGGGGGGGGTGTGAAGGTTGCCCGATCTATCGATGAGGTTAGGGAGGCAGCCCGACAGATACTGGGTATGACCCTGGTTACCCCTCAGACAGGTCCCGCCGGAAAGGTTGTAAGAAAGGTACTTGTGGCAAGAAATGTCTTCTATAAGGGGGAGGCACCCCACAAGGAGCTCTATGTAAGCATACTCCTGGACAGGGCCAGCGGAAGGTATATGTTTGTTTACTCGCCCGAGGGTGGAATGGATATTGAGGAGGTTGCAGAGAAGAGTCCGGAAAAAATTTTCAGAGAGGAGATCAATCCCTCTACCGGGCTGCTGCCATTTCAGGCCAGAAGAATCGCCTTCAATCTGGGTCTGGAGGGCAAAGCCTTCAAGGAGATGCAGAGGTGTGCTGCCGGCTTGTGGGATGCCTTCAGGGGCTCTGATGCACAGCTGCTTGAGATAAACCCCTTGCTTAAGGCGAGCGACGACAGGGTCATGGCCATTGACTGTAAGATGGCGCTTGACGATTCAGCACTGTTCAGACATAAGGATCTTTCTGAGATGCGTGACCTTAACGAGGAGGATCCCTATGAGGTTGAGGCTTCTGAGTACAACCTCAATTTCATCAAGCTTGACGGCAATGTAGGCTGTATGGTAAATGGGGCAGGGTTGGCAATGGCTACAATGGATCTCATAAAGCTGTCGGGTGGCGAGCCCGCTAACTTTCTTGATGTCGGTGGCTCAGCCAATGCCAGCACCGTTGAGGCAGGCTTCAGGGTCATTCTTAAAGATAAGGCTGTAAAGGCAGTGCTTATAAACATTTTCGGAGGCATTGTAAGATGCGACAGGGTAGCCAGAGGTGTGGTTGAGGCATGCCGGTCGGCAGGTGATATCGATGTGCCTGTTATAGTGAGGCTGCAGGGTACAAATGCCATGGAGGCCAAAGAGATAATAGATAAATCAGGACTACAGGTTGAATCTGCAATCTCATTTGATGAGGCGGCAATAAAGGTCAGGGAGGCAATTGGTTAACTGTTGTGTGAGCCGTCACAATACGGTTTTGATGCTGATTTGCCGCAGCGACAAAGATACACCTCTCTCTTATCTTCCGGTTTACCCCCCTGCTTTTCTACTATGCAGATAGATCCCGATATTTTAAGCGGGCCCCCGTCAATAACCTCTATAACTGTTTTGTTCCTGTCCATCACTACTTTTTTATGTTTATATTTATTGTAGCAGCTGTAGGTAATCATCATCTTCTACTACCTGCTGATCTCACATCCTTCACCTCCTGTTAATGGCAGAAAGGGTGTGCCAGTGGCCTCTATGGCCCCCGTGGTCATTTGGACCATTGGCATAGCTGCTCTGCCGGCACTATATGCTCCGGTAGTGATAGCCTCTCAGGGCGTCTCTCCTTCCGGGAATCGAATGTTTCTGTGCTCACCGTCGCAATAGGGCTGGCTTTTGGATTGGCCGCAGCGACAGAAGGAGGTGATAGTATTCTTCATAATAGTGCTCTTTCCGCCACATATAAGAGAGAAGCTCCCCTCTACCATGACAGGCCCCTCATCCAGAACTCTTACAGTCAGGGAAGAAGCATCTTCATCTTCTCCGGACTGACTGTAAAGCTCGGGCCTTCTCCATTTTATGTGGTTGGTGTGCGCCCTGTCAACATCACTGTTTCTCTCCTCTTCATTCCATTTCCATGTTAATGCCTCAGTGGGGCAGAGGTTGACGGTCTCTATTATTCTCTCTTCAGGCGCTCCTTCCATATCTACCCATGGTCGCCTTGAGGGGTTGAATACCTCTATCAACTCTCTGTAACACGATGAGGCATGTATGCAGGCAGAGGGTTTCCAGTAAACGGTTATCTCTCTGCCTCTGTAACTTCTGTTCCTCTTCTCTGTGATTTTTCTGTTGTCGCCCATAAGCGGTGGTTTATTATTTTTTATAACCCGGTTTTTCGATAAAAAAAGGTGGTAAAAGCCCTCTGTAGCAGTAAACAATTATTAACTGCAATGGTTTATGAGAAATTGATTTAATCAGATAAATTTGTCGGATTCATATTCACAAATATAGTTCTAATAGATAGTTTTACAACCGGTGACCGATAGAAGAGTTTTGAGGTCAGAAGCTGATGCGAGCGGTAGTTTTACGCTTCATATTAC
Organism: Bacteroidales bacterium; assembly: GCA_007132995.1. GTDB lineage: Bacteria > Bacteroidota > Bacteroidia > Bacteroidales > VadinHA17 > SLNP01. The sequence goes on from SLNP01000031.1 coordinate 18,506, forward strand.
GGCGTAGCGGTGTAGCTATATCGGAAACCTGTAATGATACTTCCCATTTCAACAAACAATAACTTTCTTTATCTTATTACAGCAGAGCCTCTTGTGCTTGTGGTGGTGCTGCTTCTGCTACTCTCGCTTGTTATCATTGCAGCCATGCTGGCTACAATCCGGAGATTACGAGCTGCCGTATCAGATATCAGCCCTGCACCTCAAGAGGAGAGTAGGGGAGAGACCCCTTTGAATTCAGACAGTGGGTGCCTTAGTGATATTCTTCTGGAGTCGGCTGAAGATGGCATTGCCCTGTACGATTCAAATTGGCAGCTGCTTTATGCCAATAGAGCATTCTTCACTATTGTTGGGCTGGCACCTGAAGATTACTCTTCCGATACGATCGATGAGCTTATTCATCCGGATGATAGAGATTACCATTCTGTCAGAAACACGGAGGTACCCGTAAAGGGGTCCTATACTGACGAGATAAGGCTCAGACACAAGGATGGTCACTATGTGGTGCTCAGTACAAAGACGGTTGTTGTTAATAGTCCGCACAATAACCCCGCCACCTATCTGACAATTTGCCGCGATATCACCTCTATCAGGGCTTTGTATGACGATCTTCTCAGCTCGAAAGAGGAGGCAGAGATGAGCAGCAGGCTTAAGGCAAGCTTTATGGCTAACATATCGCACGAGGTGAGGACCCCGCTAAATAGTGTGGTCGGATTTGCCAATCTCCTGATGGACAATGCGCTTGATGCAAAAACAAAATATGAGTACATAGAGCAGATCAACTTCAACTCCGAGAAGCTGCTTCAGATAATAGGAGACATTATTGACCTGGCTCGCCTTGAGAACTCCGAGGTAGAGATCTCCTATGAGGAGGTTTCCGTATCACAGCTAATTAACGATGTTGAGAGCGAGACACGAAAAATTATCAGCAGAGAGGATAAGCCACTCATATTTTTTGTGCGCAGCGACATGGGCCACTATAGTGACACCATCTATACAGATCCTGTCTGGCTTAAGAGGGCCCTTCGACATCTGCTCGATAACGCTGTCAAGTTTACACTGGAGGGCGAGATAGACCTTTTTTACGGATGCAACGACTCACATGTTTTCTTCAGGGTAAGGGATACCGGTGTGGGTATTCACAGTGAAAACCTTGAGACTATATTTGAAGGATTCAGGCAGGAGGTAGATGGCCATCACAGACCATTTGACGGTCTTGGAGTGGGTCTTACACTTGTACGGGAGGTTGTTGAGCGTATGGGGGGAGAGGTTACCGTCAGGTCTGAAAAGGGAGAGGGGTCTGAGTTTGAACTGCTGTTGCCCTACAGACCAGCCGGCACTGCCGAATCCGGCAAGAGTACCTGCAATGATAAAGAGTTGGCTGAATGGAGTGGTAAAAGGTGCCTTATTGTAGATGATAACCGCGATGTCCTTATATATCTGGAGAGAATATTGAGTGATACCGGAATTGATGTCATTACATCAAGGTCTGGTGCAGAGGCAATAGAGATAGTAAAGGGCGGTATGGATATAGATATTGTGCTACTGGACATGCAGATGCCCGATGTTCATGGTATTGAGGTGGCGCGTGCTCTCAGATCAATTAAGAGCGACATTCCCATAGTAGCCCAGACAGCCTTTATATTCGAAGATGACAGAGACATTATACTGGACGCCGGCTGTGACTCCTGTCTCCTTAAGCCTGTCAGGCGCGAACAGCTTATAGCTGTTATGTCCGGCCTGCTGTGATATATATTCCGACGGCAGTGCTCTCTATACAAAAACAGATGGTTTTGCCCATGCAGGCCATTCACCACAGCGCCGAACTACAATCTTTTCATCTTCTTTTCGGCATTCTAATTGGCTATCTTTACCCACATTAATATGACCCTTTAATGGAAGAAGCCACCTATGCAGATGTAGTGGTACCCCTCTCGTTCGGAGGGGTGCTGACCTATGAGCTTGCCGGCAGAGTTGAAGATGAGACATCCCTGGCCGGGAGAAGGGTGGTGGTGCCGGTGGGCAGGAAGAGACTCTATACCGGTGTTATTCTAAGGTGTCATAAAAAAAGGCCTGAGGGGGTGTCGATAAAAAGGGTGCTTGCCATAGCAGACAGTGTGCCCATTTTTGACGCTAAAGTGAGAGAGTTATGGAGATGGATCTCTGAATATTACCTTGCAACTCCCGGTGAGGTGTTGAGGGTGGCGGTTACACCCTCTCTTCTTCCCGGTAGTGAGACAGTGATCTCCCTCCCGGACGAGATGGCAAACACTCCCTCTGATAAAGAGGAAGAGAGAGCCCTTATCGGTATTATAAGAAGATCCGGAGGGTCAATGCCGGTTGCGTCCCTGCCAGTTGAGATAGGCGGTAAAAATTGCCTGAAGGTGGTAGAGGGTCTTATAAACAGGGGCCTGATAATACCAAACGAATCTGTAAGGGGAGATATAAAAGAGAGGCATGAAGAGTGGGTGGGGCTATCTTCCGGCTGCCATGGCATGAGCAGGGATGAGCTGATGAGCCGGCTTAGCAGGGCACCAAGGCAAAGGGAGGTGCTTGCCTGTCTGCTTGATAAATATGATCAAAATTCACCCGGGCATGGCATGGCGATGTCACTGAGAGCCCTTTCAAAAAGTTGTCGTGTTGCTGTATCGGTAGTCAGAGAGCTTGAGAAGAAGGGTATCGTGGCAATAGGACCACCACCCGACAGCAGCCCTGACAGGAAGCATAGCGCCCCGGCCAATCTGTCGGAGCACCAGATGAGGGCCTGTGAAGAGATAAAAGAGCAGTTCAGAGATCGCAACACAGTTCTGCTTCACGGTGTTACCTCAAGTGGAAAGACAGAGATATATTTCCGGCTTATTGAGCAAGAGCTTGGGGCAGGAAAACAGGTGCTCTACATGGTGCCTGAGATAGCTCTTACAGGGCAGCTTATAGAGAGGGTTTCACAGCGTCTCGGAGTCCCTTTTGCACCCTACCACTCCAGGCTCTCTGCAGGTGAGAAGGTACGGGTATGGCGCGGGGTGTCGGCAAATGGCAGCGATCGGATAGACCTGGTGGTAGGTGTACGGTCTGCCCTCTTTTTACCCTTCCGGTCGCTCGGTCTGATAATTGTCGATGAGGAACATGATACCTCCTATAAGCAGCAGGATCCTGCACCCCGGTACAGTGCCAGAGACCTCTCTGCGGTCGTGGCCGGACTGCATGGCGGCAAGGTGCTGCTAGGCTCGGCGACCCCCTCGCTTGAATCATATTATAATGCGGTAACAGGTAAATATGGTTTCGCTGAGCTTACCGAAAGGTACGGCTCTGTGGAGATGCCGGAGGTTATCCTCTCCGACACCCGTAAAGCGAGCAGGAAAAAGAAGATGGTGAGTCACTTCTCACCCGAGCTGATAGCCCTGATTGATGAGGCTCTTGCGAAGGGTGAGCAGGTTATGCTGTTCCGTAACCGGAGGGGTTTCTCTACATGGGTTGAGTGTCGCAGCTGCGGTGATATACCCGGTTGTAAAACCTGTTCGGTCAAACTGACATACCACAGGGGGAGGGGAGCTCTTATTTGCCACTATTGCGGTTTTAAGTCAGGCATACCGGCCTCCTGCAGCGGCTGCGGTTCACCATCATACTCCACAATAGGCTATGGTACCGAGAAGATAGAGGATGAGTTGAAGCTACTCTTCCCCGATGCTGTAATTGACCGGATGGACAGGGATACCACATCCGGTAAGGAGGGTTTTTCTTCTATACTGGGGCGCTTTGGCAGGGGTGAGACCGACATACTGGTGGGCACACAGATGATCTCTAAAGGTCATGATTTCAGCCAGCTATCTCTTATTGGTGTACTCAACACCGATGCTATTCTCAACTACTCCGATTTCCGGGCATATGAGCGATGCTTTCAGCTGGTGGGGCAGGTTAGCGGCAGGGCCGGAAGAAGGGGCAGCAGGGGTAAGGTGGTGATTCAGACTTCAGACCCCTCAAACCCTCTGTTGCAGATGTTGAAAAACCATGACTACCGGGCTATGTATGAGATGCAGATGAGAGAGAGAGAGCTGTTTGGTTACCCCCCCTTCACAAGAGTTGTCAGGGTCGATGTAAGGGCTGCCAGTAGAGAGCTGGCCTCAGAGGTATCAGCGCTTATCGCCGCAAGATTCAGAACCTATTTCGGTAAGAGGGTTATGGGGCCGGAGGCTCCCCCGGTAGAGAGGGTCCGCAACCACTATATTATGTCGTTACTGCTCAAGCTGGAGAGAGAGAGAGCTCTTAAAGCCGCCAAAGAATATATTGTCAAGACAATAAAGCTAATAAACAGTGAATATGGGGGCAGGCGCGGGGTGCGAGTCAGCATCGATGTCGATCCGCAATAGCGGACCGGTTACTCTGTCATGACTTGCCGTTGCGGGATATTATAACTATTATTGCAGCACTCAGGTTATCGGTCTGTCATAGTGAGCTAAAGAGAGGCAGCCGGGGCTTGCTTAAAAGAGAGAGGGTTATGCTGGTAGAAGTTTCGAATGGTGAAATAATTGATAAGCTGACAATACTTAAGATTAAGATCGAGAAGATAGACGATCCGGCCAAGCTTGAGAATCTGCGCAGGGAGCATGAGGTGCTATCAAAAGCTGCCGGTTCGATAATGGATGAGGCCGATCCGTTATTTGTTAAGCTTCTGGATATAAACAGAGAGCTTTGGGGTATTGAAGACAGAATTCGTGATCTGGAGCGAAGGGGTGAGTTTGGACAGGAGTTCATCGATACAGCCAGGTCTGTCTATTTCACCAACGATAAAAGGTCTGAGGTTAAAAGGGAGATAAATCTGAGCACCGGCTCAAATCTCATTGAAGAGAAGTCATATGAGAAGTACTGAAGAGCGATCAGTACTGGTAATCAGATCATCTGCAATGGGCGATGTAGCCCTTACCGCACCGCTGTTGAGCTCTCTGGTGGCAAATAATCCTGACAAGAAGATTTTTATGCTTACCAGGCCGCGCTTTAGCCCGCTGGTTGATATCCCGGGGGTGACGATCATCAATGCCTTCTACGATGGCAGACACAAGGGGCTGGCAGGCCTTATCCGCCTGAAGAACGATATCGGAAGGAGGGCCCGCATTGACACTGTGATAGATCTGCACGGGGTGCTGAGATCGCGAATAATTGGTGCACTTTACCGTATGTCGGGAGTGCCTGTTACGGTTATTGACAAGGGTCGGAAGGAGCGTAGGGCTCTGATCAGCGGCAGGTCTGAAGCTGAACTGATGCATATAACCCAAAGATATGCGGTGACAGTTGCCCGCGCAGGTTTGAAAATTGATGTCGATCTGCCTGCTTTTCAGTACAATATCCCTGACTCCGTATCCCTGTTTGATGGCAGAAGACCAGCCATAGGTGTTGCACCCTTTGCAGCACACAAGCTGAAGGTATGGCCGGAAAGGCATCTGGTCTCTTTACTAAACCGGCTGGTAGCCCTCTACGGGCCCAATATCATGCTTTTTGGCGGTGGGAAGAGCGAGACAGAGAGCATGATAAGGCTGGAGAAGATGGTTCCGGGTGTCACCGCGTGCGGTGCTGAAAAGGGGCTTAAGGAGCAGATATCCATTATGTCGGCACTCGATCTTATGATCACGATGGATTCAGCCAACATGCATATAGCCGCCCTGGCCGGTATTCCCGTTGTATCAATATGGGGGGCAACCGATGCCCGTGCCGGCTACAAACCCCTTAATAGCAACTACCGCTATATAGCAGAGATATCTCCCGATATACTTAGCTGCCGACCATGTACCATATTTGGAAGGGGAGATTGTCACAGAGGCGATTTTGCCTGCATGGAGCAGTTAACCCCGCAGATGGTTCTCTCTATGGTGGAGGCTACCGGACTTATTAAACCGAAAGAATCTCCGCAAGATACAGAAGTGACTGACTGATCTTTTTATGTTCTTTGACCGCCTTCTTGAAGGGTACCAGAGCTATATTGTCGTTCTGAAGACCAATCATTACACTCTTCTGGTCATCGAGCAGGGCCTCGACGGCTGCATGACCAAGCCTGCTTGCGTTTATCCTGTCTATGGCAGAGGGAGATCCCCCTCTCTGAAGGTGCCCAAGAACGGTAACCCGTATATCGTAATCAGCGAAATCATCCTTAACCCCCTCGGCAATGGCAAGCGCCCCGCCCTCGCCATCACCTTCGGCCACTATTATAATATTGCTCGACTTCCGTCTCTTCTTACCTGTTTCGAGCAGAGCCTTAAGATTCCTCGCCCCTCCCTTTACTTCAGGTATAAGTATTGCCTCGGCTCCTGTTGCAATTCCCCCGTTGAGCGCGATAAAGCCCGCCTCGGCGCCCATCACTTCTATGAAGAACATGCGGTTGTGGGCACTGGCGGTATCTCTGATCTTGTCTACTGCCTCTACTACGGTGTTCAGGGCGGTGTCATAGCCGATTGTGTAGTCGGTACCGAAAATGTCGTTGTCGATCGTGCCGGGTACCCCTACAAAGGGTATGTCATACTCTTCGTTGAAGAGCGTCGCTCCTGTGAAGGTTCCGTCACCCCCTATGCAGACAACGCCATGTATGTCTGCCTCGCGCAGTGCTCTGTATGCCTCTCTTCTCCCCTCCGGGGTCTTAAACTCCATACAGCGGGCAGTTTTGAGCATGGTTCCGCCGCGCTGAATAATGTCACTTACACTGTGCGCCTTCAGTTGTTTAAAGTTGCCGTTTATCATGCCCTGAAACCCATGCCTGATGCCAATAACCTCAAGGTCATAGTATATCGCCGTTCTGGTAACCGCCCGTATGGCAGCATTCATGCCGGGCGCGTCACCTCCGGAGGTCATTACGCCTATTCTCTTTATCCTGCTCATAGTGCAACCTTTTAATTGTGTGTAAGTTAATAATTATTTCTCAATCAGGATGCCACCTGTAATCTCTGCTACCCTTATAGCAACATCTCTGATAAGCCACCTTGGAGTTGAGGTGGCTCCTGAAATGCCGGTGCTTCTTTTCCCCTGAAACCAGGCGACCTTTATCTCATCGGGAGACGATATCATATGCGATGAGCTGTTGTTCTCTCTGCAGGTTCTGAATAGCATCCGGCCGTTAGAACTCTGTTTGCCGCTGACAAAGAGAACAGCATCATGCTCTCTGGCGAAAGAGACGAGCCGTGGTTCACGACATGCTACCTGTCCGCATATAGTGTAATAGTCTGTCACTGTCACCCCCCTGCCGTCACCACTCTCTTCAGCGGCCCTCTTTTGAATGCCCTTTTTTAGTTCTTCGTAACTATCTCTGTTCATCGTGGTTTGTGAAAAGAGATAGATAGGCCTGCTGTAGTCTATCGCTTCCAGATCATCAGGCCTCTCTAATACTAATGCACTGTTGCCGGTCTGGCCCAGCAGACCTGTGACTTCGGCGTGCCTCTTTTTGCCGAATATCACAATCTGGCGCCCGTCCTCTTTACCCGACTCCCATACCCCCTTAATCTTTCTCTGGAGTCTCTTAACAATGGGACAGGTGGCATCTATGAGCGTTATACCGTTCGCTCTGGCGGTCTCGTATGTTGCCGGCGGTTCACCATGTGCCCTGATGAGAACCCTGCAATTTTCGAGGCTGCTGAATTGGCTGTGATCTACTGTTTTGAGCCCCATTTGAGTTAGCCTTTCAACCTCTATGTCGTTGTGAACAATGGTTCCGAGACAATACACCTCTTCATCTGAAGCTATAGCCTTTTCAGCTATGCTTACCGCATTCTCAACTCCGAAGCAGAAACCCGACCTTTCGTCTATATATATCTTCATTGACAATATTCTCTTTTGTTATAACCCCTGCAGCCTGTTGTGGTTTAACAGACCGGAGAGACCAAATACTCTTTCATGCTGAATGCTCTTCCGGTATCACATTCCGGATACAACACGCCTGTATATCTCCATAAACCACTCCATCTGCTCTTCTATTGTCATATTGCTGTTGTCGAGCAGAATTGCATCATCGGCCATTTTAAGTGGGCTGGCCTCTCGTGTTTCATCGGCTTTGTCTCGCTTCCTGATACCTCTTTTAACCTCTTCAATATCTGTTTTAATACCCTTTTCCATCAGCTCTTTGTGCCTTCTGCCGGCCCTGATATCTTCAGTGGCTGTCATAAAGATTTTTATATCGGCGTCAGGGAAAACAACTGTTCCTATATCCCTGCCATCTATTACAATACCCTTGAAGAATCCTATTTTACGCTGCAGTTCAACCATTCGGTCTCTCACTTCGGGTATGGCGCTTACGGACGACACAGCACGGGTAACCTCAACGGTGCGGATATCCCACTCTACATTCTCTGAGTTTAAAAAGGTTTCGTAATGCTCTTCGCTGTGGTTATATGAAAAATGGATATCAATTTCAGGAAGGCTTCTGATTACCGACTCTCTCTCTACTCTCTCGCCGCTGGCAAATCCCTTCCTGATACAGAAGAGAGCTACAGCCCGGTACATGGCTCCCGAATCGAGATAGAGATAGTCGAGCTTTCTGGCTATCTCTATCGCGAAACTGCTTTTCCCGCACGATGAGCGGCCGTCAATGGCAATTATAAGCTTTTTCTCCATCTATATATATTCTTAATGATACAACTCTGCATTGCCGCTGCTTCTCTGTTCTCCCCTTCCGGGCATTCCCTTGCCCATGGCGTTAAAGCTTAGCGAGAAGTGGTTGGTGGCTCCGGCCGGATGCCAGGCGGCTCTGGAATAACCTGCCGAAAAACCCGCAACTCTCACGCCAAAACCCCAGGTAAGCCCTGCGGGTACGCCACTGTTATCGATGCCAAGCTCACGGGCTCTCTGATGATTATAGCCTGCAGCCAGCCATAAATTATCTCCGGGAATAAACTCCACACCCGCAGTTACCCTTCGGAAAACATTCTCTGCAAGCCCCTCTCCCCTGCCTCCGGCTGAGCCCACATAGGGTGCAGTGGCGGTTGTGTCGTAAATGTGTGTAACTTTCAGCCTGTTGAGGTGTCGCACCGTTGCGGTGAAGCGAAGCGGGGCATGGGCCAGCTTGCCTGTAAAACCTGCCTGTATATCGAATGGCAATGGCTCTCTCTCGCCGCCATTATAGGTTATCGCCTGCAGGCCGAAGTTACGAAAAAGGATGGAGGCCGAAAGCAGCCTGTTATCCGACTGCCAGAGGGCACCGGCATCGAAGGCAATTCCGGCGCTGTAATAGCTCTCAAGGTGCGACAGTACCGGCTTAACGCTCACTGCAAATGTTAGCATTGAGTCAATGGTATGACTAAAGGCGATTAAAAGGGCATATTCGGCTGCCCTGAAGCTGCCGGTTATATTGCCCGATTCATCTGCCTCTATGAAAGAGCCGTAGCTTAGCCACTTCACGCCTCCCGATATTTCGCTTTTACCTCCGGCGCTGAATATGGCTGTCGCGTGACCATACCCTATGTCGGCCAGATACGATGTGTATCCAAGGGAAACCGTCCCGCTGCTCCAACCCGCTGCAAGAGCAGGATTATGGTTTACAAGAGAGGCATCGCTACCGACAAGTGAAATAGCCTCTCCTCCCAGTGCTGCAGCTTTACCTGACCATGTAAGATTGAGAAAGGCATAACTCCTGTCACCACCTGCCTGTGAATTGGCGGCAGGAGGGCAGAGGCAGCCGATGGCTACCCAGATCAGCAAGCAGATGGCTCTGTTCAGAAACACCTTATTCATTTTATCTCTGCGGGAGTATTGGGAATACTATTTCCTGTAAAGATAAGTTATTATCGATGTAAAGTCTGGCGGGGAAAGGGAAGAGTTTACCGGATAACCCTTTTGTAAAGGATGTTCATGCTCTCTATGCGCCCTCCTATGTTGGTGTTGTTGACGGCAGTTCCTGCGTAACTGTAACCTAGCCTCAGAAAGCAGCGGTTCATAGGTATTGAGTTGAGGCGGGCAATCGTATAGAGTGTTACTATTCCCTCTCTCCTCATAACATTTTCCATTGCATCGAGTAACCTGAGAGACAAGCCCTTCCCCCTGTGAGAAGGCGATACTGCAAAATCTGTCATCTCGGCACTTAATGAGTCTCTGTCTACTTCGGCCGACGAGACCGCTATCAGATCTCCGCTGCCACGATCTCTGACAACGAAAAAGCGGGTTCCGTCATCAATACATTGCTCTATATATGAGGGAGTGTCGATAGGGAAGGGGTAGGTCTCAAACACCTCTCCGAAGAGGCTGGCAATAGCTGCCGCCTCATCTTTTCCGGCTTCGACGGGAACAACCTTATCAATGCTGTCTTTCCTGATGCTCTCCGCTTCCCCCTGCTTAAGAAGATGCGATATCTCCCCTAGCATCTCTCTCTCCTTTGCTGAGATTTTGCGCCTCTCTTCTGAGAGAAATCTTGACATATAGAAGAGATCTTCATTACCTCTGATGAATTCCGGAATAATAGCTTCACAGTTGTAATGCGCCGCTATAAAGAGGGGGGCCATAGAGCCGGGAACCCTCGCAAATATTTTACCATACCCATTATTGGCTGCCAGATCTGCCGATTGCTCAATTATTGCAGGGAGATCTCCCCCTGCAATTTTCATCAGATAGACCCTGTCGTTGAAGCTGCCGTGCTGTATGACAGATCCGCCACTACTCCTGATTATCAGATCTGCCATTCTCTTTGCGGTTTTGATGCCTCATATTGTCGCCGGGAATAAGTGATATGGTGTTGTCCTGATCAGACAGAAGCTTCTCAATACCAAGGGCCAGATAGTCATCGGGCTCAGTAAGTCCAAGCTCCATCTCACACTCTTTACAGTTGCGGTCGCAGAGCCTTGTTTCATATTTTTCAGGCTCCTTGTAGGTTGTGATGATGCCTTCATAGTTCCTCAGAACAACCTTGTTTGTTGACCACGATATTATGTAGTTGGGGGTTACCGGTATCTTACCTCCGCCTCCCGGAGCATCTATAACATAAGTGGGCACACAGAAGCCTGTTGTATGGCCGATAAGGCTCTCCATTATCTCTATTCCCTTACCAACGGGAGTGCGGAAGTGTGATAGCCCTTCTGAGAGGTCACACTGATACAGATAGTAGGGGCGCACCCTGTTTTGTACCAGTTTGTGTACAAGATCTTTTATTATGCGGGGGCAGTCATTTACATCTGAGAGAAGAACCGACTGGTTGCCCAGTGGTATTCCCGCATCGGCCAGCATTTTCAACGCCTCTCTTGCACTGCTGGTGATCTCTCTGGGATGGTTGAAATGGGTGTTAAGCCAAAGTGGATGGTATTTTTTGAGTATATCGACAAGCGAACTGGTTATGCGATATGGTAAAACCACCGGCATCCGTGTTCCGATTCTCACTATCTCTACATGATCTATAGCGGTTATCTCCTCCAGAAGCCAGTCTATCATATCGTCGGGAAGCATAAGCGGATCACCACCCGAAAGGAGAACATCTCTGACTTTACTGTTGCCCCTTATATAGTCAAGGCCCTCTTTCAACGCCTCTTTCGATGGTATGTAGTCTATATCTCCAACCTTTCTCTTCCTGGTACAGTGGCGGCAGTACATGGAGCATATGTTACTGACATGAAAGAGCACCCTGTCAGGATACCTGTGCGTTATTCCTGTAACCGGACTGTCTTTATCTTCTGCCAGCGGATCGCTGAACTCAGAGTCCTGAACCTCAAGCTCCTGTACCGAACCGAACGCCTGCTTGAAGACAGGGTCGTTTGTGTAGTTATCCCTGTTGATAAGAGAGAGATAGTATGGAGTTACCGAGAGAGGAAAGTGAGAAAAGGTCTTCTGAAGACGCCTCTTCTCAGCATCGTCAAAGGTGATGCCGGTAAGGAATTCAAACCTCTCTACAGAGCGTATTGAATTCTTAAGCTGCCAACGCCAGTCTTTCCATTTTACAATATCTGTACCGATATCAATGCGGCTTGCCAGGGCCTGCTGACCCTTATTGAAAATAGACATGATTAATGATTATTATGGTTGAATGAAAATTCATACATGATGACGCAAAGGTAGTAAATATTGGGCAGACTTGCTATCTAGCCTTGTGTGTTGCTGATATGAAGCATGATAGGGAGCTCTGTCAATCATGCATATTTTCGCCGACTGCTCCGTGGCGACCATTTACCTGCGACATATAGAGTCCGGTTATCATAATGGCTATTCCTGCCATCTTCTCTATAGTGAAGCTTTCTCCGAAGGTGTAGAAAGCATATAGAGCTGTAAGAACCGGTATTATATTGGCAAAGAGGTTTGCCCGTGTTATTCCTATACGCCTGACCGAGTATGCCAACAGTATGAAGGCTGCCGATGATGCAAAAACGGCCAGCCGCAAAATTGCCGTGAGAGAGGCGGCCGACCAGACAAGCGAGGATATTCCTGATCCGCTGATCAAGAGAAAAAATGGTGTAAATAGAATCAGTGCTATGGCATTCTGCACCGCAACAATAAAGATTGGCCCGTAGCTGTTTATGAGGCGTCTGAGCAGTAGCGAATAGGCGGTGGCGCAAATAACAGCCATGAACATAAGGAGTATGCCCAGAGGGTGAAATGAGAGATTGCTTTCTCCTGCAATCATAAAGACAATGATGCCTGTAAAAGAGACAACAACTCCAGCGTAGTTGAGCCGGGAAAGCTTCTCTCTGAATATGATAAGAGCACCAATGGCGGTGAATACCGGTATAGTTGCTATAACTACCGAGGCAACAGTCGATGACACCATACTGAGTCCGTGAGCCTCGAAAAGGAAGTAGAGGAATGGCTCACAAAAAGCTATAAGGAAAAAATAGATATGGTCTCCCTCTTTGATCTTCTCTACTCTGCCGGAGAGAGAGAGAAACACCCAGAGAATAATTGCCGAGACAAGAAGCCTGAGAAAAACTATTGTGAAGGGAGGGAATACCTCATTTGCCACCTTGAACCAGACATACGAGAAGGCGAAGAATGACATAGACAGAATAATAGCTATGTATGCCTTTAATCTCTCTCTCTCCATAACTGTCTGCCTGTTGCTGTTTTAAACGGCGAAAATAGCACATTTTTTTATTTCACAGCCCTCTATGCCACAGCTTCGAACACCGATGTACAAACCTCTGACATAAGTCGCATAACTGGTCTTATAGCAGCGAGATATAGTCTGTTCGGCTTTCGACTATTGTATAATGACCTGAAGGGGTAGATTTGCAGGTCGTCCATTTTTTCTTATATTTGCTCGCCTGAAACAGAGGGGTATCCCTTTAATCGTAAACGCCTACGCCTAAGAGTATTAGGCTAAAGGAAGAGGGAGCTCATCAGGAGAGAGGCATGGAGATATCAACCCGGTACTTAATATTGTCAGGAACCTGTTCCTGTTTTTAGCAGAGCTGTAAAAAAGAGGGTCGTCTGCTAAGCTCTATCGTGCATGGCAGCTACTCCGATACTATGAGAGAAATAAACCGAGCATGAAATATTTTACTGAAGTTTTTGCCCGCTGCATCTGGTCGGGACTCTATTTGCAAAAGCAGAGAGTCGGTCGGTTCTATGCAGAACAAAAGCTTTTGAAAACTCTTTTCATGCAAAAAAATTAAATGTAATGAACATATTGGTTTGTATTAGCAATGTACCCGACACAACAACTAAAATCAGGTTTGCAGAAGGGGATACCAAGCTGGATGCCACAGGCGTGCAGTGGGTTATAAACCCATGGGATGAGTTGTCCCTGACAAGAGCGCTTGAGTTGAAAGATGACAGCTCTGCCGGGATTACCTCTGTAACAGTAATACATGTAGGTGAGGCCTCTTCCGAGCCCACTATCAGAAAGGCCCTGGCGATTGGTGCTGACAGCGCCATCAGGGTAGATAGTCCGGCGAATGACTCCTATGTGGTAGCAGCCCAGATAGCAGCGGCAGCCAGTGGTGGAGGGTTTGATATCATTATGTGTGGTATTGAGTCGAGCGATTTTAACGGCTCTGTTGTAGGAGGTATGGTAGCAGAGATGATGAATATTCAATCGGTAACCGGTGTCTCCGACCTGAAGGTGAAGGATGGTAGTGTAATAATGACACGCGAAATTGAGGGTGGCAGAGAGGTTGTCGCTACTACTGCACCTGTTCTTGCTGTGGTGCAGAAGGGTATAGCCAAAGAGCCCCGTATAGCATCGATGAGAGGTATTATGACTGCGCGAACCAAACCGATCAATGTGGTTGAGGCGGTTGATAGCGAGCAGTTTTCGTCACTGGAAGGGTTTACCCTCCCGCCCCCCCGCCCTGAGTGCAGATTTATAGATGCGGATAATGTTTCTGAACTTGTCTCACTTCTGCAGAATGAGGCCAAGGTTATTTAAAGCGTTAACAGATAGGTATAACAGATTTAAAGGAGATTATTATGTCAATATTGGTATATACGGAGAATAGGAACGGCGAGTTCAGAAAACCGGCCCTCGAGGCCCTCTCTTATGCTTACGGAGTAGCATCAATGTCAGGTGGCTCTGTTACAGCTGTTGCCACTGGTGATATTCCGGAAGAGAAGTTGCAGGTGCTGGGCGAGCATGGAGCTTCCCGCGTGCTGGTAGTAAAGGATCCCCTCTTCGGACACTTTGATCCGGGAGCCTTTACCTCTATGATGGCACAGGCGGTAGAGAAGAGCCAGTCCAAAATAGTGGTGATGGCCTCTACAATATCAGGTAAGGCGATAGCACCACGACTGGCGGTAAAGCTTAAGGCAGCTCTTGTCACCGGCGTTAACGGACTTCCGCTCAGCATTGATCCTTTAACTGTAAACAGAAGGGCCTATTCCGGAAGTGCATTTGCGCGGGTTAAACTAAATAGTGAAATCAGCATCATTACCACTCTTCAGAACTCTTATGATATTGAATCCAACCCGGTTGCGATGACTGTAGAGGAGTTCGTGCCTGAGGTGGCCGGCCTGCCAGCCGCTGTTGAAGTTCTTGAAGAGCAGAGGATGGAAGATGGGAAAGTTCCACTTACTGAAGCCTCTGTAATCGTAGCGGGTGGCCGTGGAATGAAATCGCCCGATAACTGGCAGCCACTGATAGAGCTTGCAGAACTGCTGGAGGGTGCTACTGCCTGCTCACGCCCGGTATCGGACGAGGGATGGAGACCTCATGAAGAGCATACCGGACAGACAGGTAAGATAGTGGCTCCCGACCTCTATGTCGCAGCCGGCATATCAGGAGCAACCCAGCACCTTGCAGGAGTCAGCGGTTCAAAGTATATTGTCGCTATAAATACCGACAAGACGGCCCCGATATTCGAGGCGGCACAATATGGTGTTGTGGGTGACGCCACAAAGGTGCTTCCAAAACTTGTTGAAGCGGTAAGGCAGGTAAAAGGTAAATAGAGATAGTCCACGGCCCTGTGCTGTAACAGGCCCGGTAATGTTATTAACAACAGAGACAATGACCCGACAGATAGTTTTTATTATTGTTCTGCTTGCTACCCTTGGGGTCTTTTCCTACACCGCCATCAGGGTGATCAGACTCTTCAGGCTGACCCGTCCGGCCTTTGCCGTAGGTGATATAGGGAAAAGGATACTATTAACACTAAAGGTTGCTATTGCCCAGAGCCGTATTTTCCGAAGACCCTTCTCGGGTGTATTGCATGCACTCGTTTTCTGGGGTTTCTGTCTGATACTCTTTGGAACCATAGAGATAGTTATTGATGGTGTAATCGGTGCCGAGCGCTCCCTGCAGATACTGGGACCCTTTCACACCTTCATGATGGCAGCCGGTGATATCTTTGCCCTTATAGTTGCAATCTCAATAGTTCTGTTCCTTGCAAGAAGGGTTTTTACCAACATAGCAAGGTTCAGCGGTGAGGAGATAAAGAGAGTCTCTAAAATCGATGCCACATTTGCACTCTCTATGATATTCTTTCTCATGATCTCTCTGCTGGGCACCAATGCCTCATATATGGCGCTGATGAATGCCGGCGATGAGCAAATTGCCGGTGCATACCCGGCGGCATCACTCTTTTTGCCTCTTTTTGCCGGTGCCGGAGATGACACCCTGCATCTATGGCATGAACTGTTCTGGTGGGCTCATATTCTACTCATATTTATATTTGCCAACATACTTCCATACTCCAAGCACTTTCATGTATTTATGTCGGTGCCAAATGTATTTCTCACGCGTCTCGATCCTCCCGGGAAGCTTCCAAATATGGATAGTATAACCAGAGAGGTTAAGTTGATGCTTAATCCTGAAACCGCATTTGAAGCGAGTCCTGCCGGAGAAGAGCCCGGGCGGTTTGGTGTTAAGGATGCTGAAGATGCGACATGGAAAAATTACTTTGATTCGCTTGCATGCACCGAGTGTGGCAGATGTACAGCGGTATGCCCTGCCAACATTACCGGCAAGAGACTCTCTCCAAGGAAGGTGATGATGGATCTCAGATCGAGAATGAAGCAGAAGGGTAATGCTATTCTTAAAAACGGCAGGGGATATGATGATGGCAGGTCTCTTGTACGGGACTATATATCGGAAGAGGAGTTGTGGGCATGTACCACTTGTAACGCCTGCTATCGCGAGTGCCCCATCAATATTGACCACCCCTCGTTTATAGTCGATATGAGACGCTACCTTGTCATGGAGGAGGGAGCAGCACCAGGCGAGATAAAGGCTATCTTTAACAATATCGAGAATAACGGTGCCCCGTGGCAGTACTCTCCCGAAGACAGGCTGCTCTGGGCCAAAGGCCTTGAGGTGAAAGGTGATTAAGAAGAGATACCACTATTAAAACAACTATGGAAACCCGTAAAATAGAGATACCGGTTATGGCAGATATGGCTGCCAGGGGTGAGAAGCCTGAATACCTTTTCTGGGTAGGCTGCGCAGGAGCATTCGATGACAGATACAAAAAGGTGGCTGCCTCATTTGCCAGACTCTTGTCCTGGCTTGGAACCAGTTATGCCGTTCTGGGAAAAGAGGAGAGCTGTACAGGCGATCCGGCTAGGAGGGCAGGCAACGAGATGCTGTTTCAGATGCAGGCTCTTCAGAATATTGAGATTTTCAACTCTTATGGGGTAGAGAAGATATTGACTATCTGCCCGCACTGCTACAATGTCTTCAAAAATGAGTACCCCGATCTTGGCGGGCAGTATGAGGTAATTAACTATACAGCCTTTATATCGGAGAAAATAGAGTCGGGCCATATTGATCTGGATGCCTCTGTTCTTGATGGTGCGAAGATAACATACCATGATCCCTGCTATCTGGGCAGGGCCAATGAGATTTATGAGGAGCCCAGAGCCCTTCTCAGATCTCTCTCTCCCAACCTCTGTGAAATGGAGCGGAACAGAAGCTACGCCCTCTGTTGCGGGGCAGGCGGGGGCCAGTATTTTAAGGAGGCGGAAAAGGGAGAGAAAGAGGTGTTTATCGAGAGAACCGAAGAGGCACTGACCACCGGCGCTTCAATTATTGCAACTTCATGCCCCTTCTGTATGACCATGATTACCGATGGTCTGAAGTACAAGAACCGCGAGGAGGAGATATTTAATTATGATATTGTTGAGCTGATAGTGAAATCGTTGAAAATATAGTAACATAAAAGAGTAAACATAATGGAAAATGCATTGAAGAGCGGTGAGTTTTTGTTAAAGCAGGTGACTCCCGAAAGCGTATTTATACCTGAAGAGTTCGATGAAGAGCAGCGTATGATAGCCCAGACCTGCCAGGATTTCATTGAGGCTGAAGTATACCCCAATCTTGAACAACTTGAGAAGGGCGACCGTAAACTGATGGAAGAGATACTCAAGAAGTCAGGAGAACTCGGCCTGATGGGTATTGCCATACCCGAAGAGTTTGGAGGTTTTGGGCAGTCGTTCGTTACCCAGATGCTTGCAGCAGAGACAACGGGAGCAGGATTCTCCTTTTCAGTAGCATATATGGCCCACTGCGGAATCGGCACAATGCCAATAATGTATTTTGGTAATGAAGATCAGCGTAGCCGATATATTCCCCGGCTGGCTACCGGCGAACTTATAGGCGCCTACTGCCTTACAGAACCGGGAGCGGGAAGCGACGCCAATTCGGGTAAGTCTTCTGCCACACTTGACGAAGATGGCAGGAACTATATTCTCAACGGCCAGAAGATGTGGATAACCAATGCGGGCTTTGCCGATATTCAGATAGTCTTCGCCAAGATTGACAACGACAGGGTACTTAGCGCATTCATAGTAGAGAAGGATTATCCGGGCGTGGTGATTGGACCCGATGAGCACAAGATGGGTATTAAGGGGAGTTCAACCGCTCAGATATACTATAACGATGTGAAGGTGCCTGTTGAAAACCTTCTCGGTAAGAGGGGCGAGGGCTTCAGGATAGCGCTCAGCATACTCCATATGGGCAGAATAAAGTTGGGTGCCAATGTTATAGGAGCAGCCAAGAAGGCTATAAATGACTCTGTGCAGTATGCTACCGAGAGAAAGCAGTTCAACACCGCTATTGCCAGCTTCGGAGCAATAAAAAGCAAGCTTGCAATGCAGGTGGTGAAGAGTGTAGCTACAGAGTCGGCAATATACAGGGTGAGCAGGGATATCGATAACCTTGCCGGCAGGTATGTCGCTGAGAATTGTGAGAAGGGTAGGGCATCTATCGATGCAATTAGCTACTACGCAGTTGAAGCGGCACTGCTGAAGGTGTATGGCTCAGAGATGCTTGACTTTGTTGTCGATGAGGCTGTACAGATTCACGGAGGTATGGGATACTCGGCCGAGATGGCAGTTGAGAAGGCTTACCGTGATTCCCGTATCAACAGAATATTTGAGGGTACCAATGAGATAAACAGGCTGCTGCTGGTAGATACCGCCATGAAGAGGGCGATGAAGGGTGACTTCGACCTCTTCGGTGAAGCGGAGAAGGTATTCGCAGATCCTGCTGGCGCTCCGGCGGCTGCCACCAGCGGGGAGAGCTATGGAGAGGAGATGCTCAGGTATACCGGCAACTTCAAAAAGTGTGCGCTGATGGCTATACATGCCGCCTCATCAACCTTTGGAAAGAAGCTGGTTCATGAGCAGGAGATATTGACTGAGATATCTGATATTATGACCTCTGCTTACCTCGCAGAGTCTCTTGTTCTGCGTACCCTCAAAAGGGAGATGACTCAGGGTGAAGATGCCGTATTCAGGGCTATAACCAATATTTTCATATTTAATACCGCATCAGAAATAAGGAGGTCGGCTCTTGGTGCCATCTTTTCTACCCTCTCTCCGGATGAGGCCGAACCGGTGGCCGATGCCATCGAAAAGCTTACCAGCGTAAGGGGTGTAAACCTTAAAGAGGAGGGCCGCCTGATTGCAGACAAGCTTATTGAGGATGGCAGCTATAAGTTCTAAATCAGAGCTGTAGTCTCTGACAGGTAAGGCCTGTCGTCATAGTGCCACCTTGTGCAGATAGCTTTGCTGCTGTATCGCCGCCATAACCAGAGAGGAGGGGTTAGTCACTCTCCTCCACTGTGGCGCAGCTTGTTATAATAAAACCTATAATTATGGGCCAGACAAATTACAGTCCGATTGCCATTGTTGTACTCCTTATTCTCTCTTCCTGTGCAGAGGTTCCCCTTACAGGAAGACGGCAGGTTACCCTTTTACCGGAATCGCAGCTTATTGAGATGGGGTTCAACGGGTATCGCGAATTTATGAGCGAACACTCCCCTTCGGCCGACAGGGCAATGGCTGCCAGGGTTGAGACAATAGGTCGCAACATAGCCGGAGCGGTTGAAGACTATTTCCGCCTCAACAATATTGAGTCGAGGCTTGAGGGCTATGAGTGGGAATTTACCCTTATTGATGATGACACCCCCAACGCGTGGGCCATGCCGGGAGGCAAGATAGTGGTGTACAGCGGTATACTGCCATACACTGTTGATGATGATGGAATGGCTGTGGTTATTGGTCATGAGATAGCGCATGTAGTTGCAAGACATGGTAATGAACGGATGAGTCAGCAGCTTATGGTAGAGCTTGGCGGAATAGCCCTGAGTGAGGCAATAAGTGAGAAGCCGGAGGAGACCCGCGAGCTATTTCTTCTGGCATATGGTGCCGGGTCGCATCTGGGTGGTCTGCTTCCATACTCCCGCAGGCATGAGGAGGAGGCCGACAGACTGGGCCTGATATTTATGGCTATGGCCGGCTATAATCCGGAGGCCGCTATTCCCTTCTGGGAGAGGATGAGTTCGATGGGTGGGGTTGAGCCCCCCGAATTCCTGAGTACACACCCCTCGAGTCGTTCAAGGATGAGGGCGATGGAGAATTTTATTCCTGAGGCAAAGGGTTATATGCCCGAAAGATGAATGCTGGCTCCTGAATCTGTCTGACATTCAGCCTTTCCAGTTGTTGCCAAATAAGGGGTTTAGTGCTGCCGCCGCTGACCGTGACATACTGACATTGTGAGGCGGCTGAAAGGGTTCTGCCCGTATCTGTATCTTATGCCTGCTGAGAGATGCTCTCCTCATGCCCCTAGTGACAATTGCGATAGGCCCTGACCTGCCGCTGCTCCTGTTTTTTCATTTACTTTGTAAAAGAGCCTGGCTGTTGGCGCCCGCTATGGTAGGCTTTATACAACTTGATATTTCAGTGATGATGGGTTACAGGCAGTATGTGATGAAGCTGGCGAAGGGGCTTTTCTCGCCAACCTTTATGGGGGTTCTCTCTATAGTTCTTGTTGTAGCTCTTGCTCTTGCCACCTTTATAGAGAATGACTACGGTCAGGAGGCTGCCAGGAGCATGGTCTATGGTAAGTGGTGGTTCGAACTTCTGTTCGTTCTTGTTGCAGCGAACCTGGCAGGCCAGATAGTTATCTTCAGGCTGTACCGCAGTGGCAAGATCACAATACTACTTTTTCATGTTGGCTTCCTGCTTATTATAGCAGGTGCTGCCGTTACAAGATATACCGGTTATGAGGGTATTATGCATATAAGGGAGGGTGAGGCCGGGTCGGCCTTTTACTCCTCTTCATACTACCTTAACCTCTCAATTACAGATAGCACAGGCAGAACTGTAGCTTCTGAGAGTTCTCCTTTTGAGATCACACCTGTATCGGTGGGCAGTTTCTCTCTCTCGCCGGGAGGTGGAGTGCCATCGATACGCTTTGTCAGGTATATTCCCAATGCCGGTGCCACTCTTGCCGATGGAGAGGGAGGAGATTATGCTGTTTCGCTTATGGTTACACATGGTATGGGCTCTCCCGAAATGATTCTGATGATGCCGGGAGCTCACCGCCATGCTGCGGGGATATCTTTTGGTTTTGAGACCGGACAGGATGAGAATGTTACTATAAAACTCGATGAGGGAAGACCCTTTTTTATTGCTGACAGGGAGCTTACGGCAAGCGCTATGGGCACTGAAGAGGCGGTTCACTATGATGCCGGCATACCGGTTCCTGTCGAACCAATGACGATTTACAGCGACGGGCACCGCCGTATTGTGCCCCGCCATATTTCTGAGTCGGCAGTTGTCAGGCCCGTGCCTGTAGATGTGGCAGAGGCCAGAACAGGGGCGGGGGCTATGGAGTTCAGGATAGAGGCGGCCGGGCTCTCCAGAACCCTTTTCTTATGGGACTATGAGAGCGAAATAATCTCTGAGGCTGAGATGGAGACGGCCGGATACCGCATAGCAATCAGCTATGGCCCTACGGTTGTTGATCTGCCATTTTCTATCAGGCTAAACGAGTTCATTCTTGACCGCTACCCCGGGTCTAACTCCCCTTCGGGATATACCAGCAGGGTTACCCTTATTGATGAGAGGCGTGACCATAAGGCTGACTATGATATTTTTATGAATAACATCCTGGACTATAGTGGGTATCGGTTCTTCCAGTCCTCTTACGATGACGATGAGATGGGCACCATACTATCGGTTAACCGGGACCGGCCCGGCATGATAGTTACCTACAGCGGCTATTTCCTGCTGACCCTTTTTACCATCCTCTCGCTCTTTGCTCCTGCATCTCTCTTCAGGACCGTAAAGGCTGGTGCGTGGAGTTCCAGGTTGCGAAGGGGTGGACTGGTAGTGGCGCTGCTCGCCCTGCCTCTTTCCGGCGACCTCTACTCTCAGAAACTTATTGTCGATGAGGAGATGGCCGACCGCTTCGGAAGAATATTGGTGCAGGACCGGAGGGGGCGTACCAAACCTCTTTTTACCCTCTCGAATGAGGTGGTGAGAAAACTTTCGGGCGGAGAATCTTACCGGGATTACAGCTCGATGCAGGTATTCCTGGGTCTTACCCTTGACTTCAGTAACTGGCAGCATGAACCTCTGATAAGGGTAAGGAGCAGAGATATAGAGAGAATGGCAGGGGCCGTTTCGGGTATGGTCGCCTTTAGTGATCTGGTGTCACTTACCCCTCAGCCTCACTACCTTCTCAACGATATGGTCGATAGGGCCCATGCAATACCCCCCGGCCAGCGAGGAAGGAGCGAAAAAGAGGTGGTGAGGGTCGACGAGCGTATAAATATTGCCTATCTGGTGGGAATGGGAGAGCTGCTACGGATATTCCCCCTGAAAGATGGTACCACCATGTGGGGATCTGTTGATGAGGCGCTCGAAAAGGCGACCGATAGCGAGGACTCTCTTTTTGTTGCCAACATACTTACGCTATACCGGCAGGCGGTTGTCGAAGGCAACCATGGTGAGGCTGAACGCATAGTAGAAGCAATTGAGCGTTATCAGGAGAGATTTGCCGGCTATGACCTTCCCTCAGAGACCAAAATCAGCGCAGAGATTCTATACCACCGTACCGGGCTCTATAAAAGACTGATGCCGCTGTACGGCCTGGCAGGC
Organism: Bacteroidales bacterium; assembly: GCA_007132995.1. Classification (GTDB taxonomy): domain Bacteria; phylum Bacteroidota; class Bacteroidia; order Bacteroidales; family VadinHA17; genus SLNP01. The sequence goes on from SLNP01000031.1 coordinate 41,264, forward strand.
CTTGCTATACTGCTGTTTCTTCTCTACAGGGTAATATCCGGAACCGGAGGGGGAGCAGGACTGCTTTCAGCTACAAGAGTTATTGTCGTTGTTCTGCTGCTGGCCCACACCGGAGGGCTGGCTCTGAGGTGGTATATATCGGGGCACTCCCCTATGAGCAACGGTTATGAGTCTATGATATTCATAGCATGGGTTACCGTTCTTGGAGGCCTTATCTTCAGCAGGCGTTCGTGGTTTGCCCTTGCCGCTACCATGCTGCTGGCCGCCGCAATTCTTATGGTGGCCAACCTCAATTTTATGGATCCGGAAATTACCACCCTGGTGCCTGTACTGCAGTCATACTGGCTTATTTTCCATGTCTCTGTTATTACCGCCGGATACGGCTTTTTCGGACTATCTGCGGTTCTCGGGCTGATATCTATGGTGCTTATGCTCTTTGTTAACAGCGGTAATCTTAAACGGATATCTGATACAACCGACGAACTTCTTGTTATAAACTATCAGTCAATGACTCTTGGCCTCTACTTTATGGTTATAGGGACCTTTCTGGGTGCTGTGTGGGCCAATGAGTCATGGGGACGCTACTGGGGGTGGGATCCGAAAGAGACATGGTCTCTGATTACAATAATTGTTTACAGTTTTGTGATACACTCGCGTACAATACCCGGAATGAGAGATCTCTATACCTTTAACTTCATGTCTCTTTTCGCGCTCAGTTCGGTCATAATGACCTATTTCGGGGTCAACTACTTTCTGTCGGGACTGCACTCATATGCCGGTGGTGATCCGGTGCAAATTCCGACCGCCCTCTACATTACGGTTGCCGTCCTTATAACACTTTCGGTTATGGCTTACAGGCAGTACATTAAAACAGCAGTATTGACAGATGGAGATTAAAATTCTGGGCGCCGGATGCTCTCGCTATCTTTTTTTTCGATGCGGTGCAGTCGATAAGCAGAGCGGGGGTGAGAAGAGGAAAGGGGCAGTCATCGATCTATCAATGAGCTGCCCCCCTCTTTTTTCCTGGTGGGGTGGAAGACCGGACTCGAACCGGCGACCTTCGGAACCACAATCCGACGTTCTAACCTACTGAACTACATCCACCATTTTCGGCTGGCAAAATAAGCTCAAATTTTTCTATTTGCAAAATAACAAATTGCTTTTGTGATGCGGTGCCACTATATTTATATCTTTGCCCCTTCTCAGGGCTATCTCTGTCTGCATTGCTCTCTTATTTAGAGGTAAAGGGCATAATAGATGAGGAGCTAACCATTAATCAGGAAGACTCTTTTGGCACGATTGAGGTTCAGGGACAATGTATCGGGACTGCAGGTTTTTCAGCTGTTGCGGTTTGCATCTTTCCTGATCATAAGTATGCTCTTTACCAAAAGTCACCTGACCAAAGAGCAGGTTGGCTCGTGGGAGCTCTTCCTGTTTGTCGCCGGCCTGCTGAGCTTCTTCTGGGTTACAGGTATAATTCAGTCACTTCTGCCGCTCTACCACAGGAATAAAACCTATCGCAAGCTGGGTGAGAATGTGAGTAAAAAGTCGCCCGAAATTTTCAACACCTTCATTCTGCTGCTGGTATTCAGCATGCTTATGTTTATTCTTCTATTCTCTGTAAGGGGAGTGGTCGATCTGCCGGGATTCAGGGATTACCCATCGTTTGTAAACCTGCTGCTTCTCTATATCCTGCTCAGTAACCCTGTATGCCTTATAGAATATATATACCTTCTCAATAACAGACCGCACAGAATATTCCAGTATGGGATATATACCTTTTCCCTGCAACTGGTGCTGGTGCTGGTGCCTCTCTTTCTGCAGAAGGATCTGGTTTGGTCGGTTTACGGATTGCTTGCCGTAACAGGTGTAAGATGGGTATGGCTGATCATTCTGCTCAGACGGTATGCCGAGTGGAGAATATCGGATACCTTTATAAAAGAGCACCTCTATCTGGGCACACCGCTTATTCTGACATCGCTGATTAGCGGCTCCGGACAATATATAGACGGAGTAATTGTAACAGCTGCCTTTAATGACCCGGCGGTTTTTGCCGTGTTCCGCTATGGAGCCAAGGAGTTTCCCCTGGTGGTGATGCTTGCCCAGGGGCTTAGTAATGCCATGCTGCCTGAATTTTCAACAAGAAAGCAGATGGCTGAATCGTTGTCGCGCATCAGGGAGAGATCGCGGAAGCTTATGCATACCATATTTCCAGTGGCGATTTTTATGATATTTATTGCCCGCTGGCTTTTCCCGAAAATGTTCACCATCGAGTATAAGAGGAGTGCCGATATCTTCATTGTATACCTGCTTCTGGCAATACCCAGAGTGGTGTTCCCCCATACCATTATAATCGGAAGGAAAAGGACAAGGGTTACCATGATTGCAGCTATAGCAGAACAGGTGGTAAATATTCCACTCAGCCTTTTCCTGCTGCAGTACTACGGTGTCGTGGGTGTTGCCCTCTCAACTTTTATCGTCTATACCCTTGGGCAGGGGAGTCTGATGGCGTATCTCTACTTCAAAATGAGGGTTAAGCCCTCTCAATATATTCCGCTTATCCCCCTTGCCATCTATTCGGCTATTATGATAACCGTATTTTTACTTGTTGACCGCAGAGTTATCGACCTGCGATAGATGGCCAGAGACGATTCATCATCTGTTACTCTCTGCTGCACTATCTATAGCAAGGGTCATCTCTGCCTCCGGTAAATTGTTTGTAAAAACAAATAACTTGATTATCTTTGCACTCCGTTTGTTCCGCCTTCCGTAGTGTCGATCACAGTGTGACATCGCAGAACGGGCAGGCCGGAAGCATCAGAGATGGAAGATTGATTATTTTAAATAGTATTGAGATGAAAAAAGGTATACATCCGGAGAACTACAGGTTCGTGGTGTTTCAGGATATGTCGAACGGCGAGGCCTTTCTTACAAAGTCAACCGCTCCGTCGCGCGACACTATCAAGTGGGAAGATGGCGAAGAGTATCCGCTTATAAAGCTTGAGATATCTAACACCAGCCATCCCTTCTATACCGGCAAGATGAAGCTCGTTGATACTGCAGGCCGTGTCGATAAGTTTATGAACAGGTATAAGGGACATGCGAGCAAAAACAAGAAAAAAGAGGGATAACAGAGGTAACCCTTTAAGATCCCGGACGCCCCTGTCCGGGATTTTTTTTAAGCATACCATGCATTCAGATGCAGGTTGCTTGTGGTGTGTCTCTTATTTGGGTTATTATATGTAATTTTGGAAGCTAACAGTAAAGAGGAGAATGGATAACCGTAAAAGGAGTGGCAGGCGTGACTCGCTGTTTATAGTCGGTGAGTCAGAAGGAGGTGGTGACTTTATTCCCATAATAAACGAGAGCGATGAGCCGGAGTTTGACAGCTCAGATATTCCGGAGTTGCTCCCCCTATTACCCCTGAGAAACAATGTTCTCTTTCCCGGAGTTATTCTCCCTATATCTGTAGGGCGCCCAAAGTCTATACAGCTTATAAAGGAGGCCTACAGGTCAGACAACTATATTGTATCCGTGGCACAGAAGGATCCTGCCATCGAAAACCCTGCTCCGGCCGACCTCTACCTGACCGGAACCCTGGGCCAGATAGTGAAATTGCTTGAGATGCCGGATGGCTCGACTACTGCCATTATTCAGGGAAGAGCCAGGGTGGAGGTGACAGATATTGTATCGGAGGAGCCCTACCATATGGCCAGGGTGATCAACAGGCCTGAGAAGAGACCTGAGGAGAACAATAAGGAGTTTGATGCTATAGTTGGATCGCTCAAAGACCTCTCTCTCAGAATAGTAAAGCTTAACCCCAACATTTCGCCCGAGGCTTCGTTTGCCATTAAGAACATAGAGAACAGCACCTACCTTGTAAATTTTATCTGCTCCAATACCGAAATAAAACTGCCTGACAAACAGCGGCTGCTTGAATCGGGCAGCCTGCGTGACAGAGGATTCCTTCTGCTTGAGTATCTGGTGCAGGAGGTTCAGTTGCTGGAACTCAAGAGCGAGCTGCAGTCAAAGGTGAAGTTTGACATCGATCAGCAGCAGCGTGAGTATATGCTGCACCAGCAGATGAAAACCATTCAGGATGAGCTGGGAGGCAACCCCCTTGAGCAGGAGATAGAGGAGTACAGGAAAAAGGGAGCAGAGAAGAGATGGAACAGCGATATTGCGGCAATATTTGAGAAAGAGCTGAAAAAACTCCAAAGGCTTAATCCCGCAGCGGCAGAGTATTCTGTGCAGGTCAACTATATTCAGACGCTGCTCGATCTGCCCTGGGGTGAGTACAGTGAAGATAATCTTGATCTTGATAACGCCCGCAAGATACTGGATGAGGACCACTTTGGCCTGGAAGAGGTGAAGGAGCGCATCCTGGAACATCTGGCGGTGCTGAAGCTGAAGGGCGACCTGAAATCACCGATCATCTGCCTGCACGGCCCCCCAGGTGTTGGTAAAACCTCACTGGGAAAGTCTGTGGCGCGTGCCCTGGGCAGGAAGTATGTCAGGATGTCCCTTGGCGGACTTCACGATGAGGCCGAGATAAGGGGGCACAGGAAGACCTACATTGGCGCTATGCCCGGAAGGGTTATCCAGAGCCTTAAAAGGGCCGGATCATCAAACCCGGTATTCATTCTCGACGAGATAGATAAGGTTGGAAGTGACTTTCGCGGAGACCCCTCTTCCGCACTTCTTGAGGTGCTTGACCCGGAACAGAACAGCACCTTTTACGACAACTTCCTTGAGATGGAGTATGACCTCTCGAAAATACTCTTTATTGCCACTGCCAACACGCTTATCACTGTCAGCCCGGCACTGCGCGACAGGATGGAGCTTATTCCTGTCAGCGGCTATCTGGCAGAGGAGAAGAGAGAGATAGCACTGCGCCATCTGTTGCCCAAACAGGCGGAAGCCCATGGTCTGCCTATGAGCGCTATGCGGCTTAAGCGTTCAGTCATAGATGATATAATTGACAGATACACCCGTGAGTCGGGGGTGAGAACCCTCGATAAAAAATTTGCCAAGGTTGCCAGGCATCTGGCAAGGAGAATTGCTGACAGCAATGGAGCCCCCGGCCCCATTGATAAGAGTGATCTCTCTGAAATTCTCGGTCCTCCAAAGTTCACCCCCGATATGTATGGCGGCAATGAACAGGCAGGGGTTGTGACCGGTCTGGCATGGACTCCGGCAGGTGGCGACATTCTCTTTATCGAAACCTCACTCAGTCGTGGCGAGGGCAAGCTGACACTGACCGGGAATCTTGGCAATGTAATGAAGGAGTCTGCAGTTATTGCGCTCGAATATCTTAAGGCCAATGCCGGATATCTCAACCTGCCCGAACAGTTTAGCAAGAACTATAACATACACCTCCACATACCCGAGGGGGCCATACCAAAAGACGGGCCCTCTGCCGGAATTGCAATGGCAACATCTGTCGCCTCGGCATTTACCAGAAGGAAGGTTCGTAAATTTGTGGCAATGACAGGCGAGGTTACACTCAGGGGCAAGGTGCTGCCGGTCGGAGGAATAAAAGAGAAGATACTGGCCGCAAAGAGGGCTTCTGTAAAAGAGATTATTCTTGCAGAGGGAAACAGAAAAGATGTAGAGGCTATCAAGGAGAAGTATATAAAAGGATTGAAGTTTCACTATATAGAAAGTATAATAGAGGTTCTCGATATAGCGCTCCTGAAACAGAAGGTGCGGAATATGAAAGAGCTGAAGTTCGATTAAACATAATGCTTATGACACCCCCGAAACGAAAAGCCCTTTTCCCCGGTTCATTCGATCCCTTTACAATAGGTCATGAGGCTATAGTAAAAAGGGCCCTCAAGATGTTTGATGAGATTGTGATTGCCGTAGGGGCCAATGAGTCAAAGAGAGGAGGGTTCTTCTCTTTGAATGACCGGCTGGCTATGATCAGCGATGCATTCTCTGATGAGCCCAGGGTAACCGTTGAGTCTTATCAGGGTCTGACTGTCGATTTCTGTAAGAAGAGCGGAGCCGGCTTCCTTTTACGGGGCCTGCGTACGGCGGCAGATTTTGAGTATGAGAGAGCCATAGCACAAGTCAATAAGGCAATGGCTCAGGATATTGAGTCGGTGTTTTTGCTGACCGCACCCCAACACACCCCTATCAACTCTACCATAGTAAAGGATATTCTGCGGCATGGAGGTGATGTCTCAAAGTTTATACCTTCGCGTATAGATCTCTCAAAATATAGCGGCATTGGCAGATAGCCCTGTAGCGCTGGCAGGCTTCTGGCAGGGCCTGCCTCTGTGGTATAATAGATAGGGCAATCAGGGGGAGGGCTTTCCCGCCCGGTCAGTGAATCATATCCCGTCACAGACATATCCCGTCACAGAACAGATCCTGTCAACAGATCATGTCTTGTCAGCAAATATTATGCGGGGTGTGTCTCTGAGGTATACATAGAGCTACCAGGGCGAACTCTTCCCGCCCGGTCAGCGAGCCATATCCCGTCAACAGAACATATCCTGTCAGTAAATCCTACCCTTTCAGAAAATGTTGCAGGGGGTTTGCCTCTGTGGCAGTTATATCGCTACGGGCATAGTATCTCTTTGTGAAGAATGGTTCTCAGAGAGAGCCATATATCCTCTTTTATGGCAGATACCTCTTGTGCGCTGAGCCAGTGTACTTCACTTATCCCTTCACCCTTTTGTGGCGAGGGAGCCTCTTCTCCCTCATAGCTCATGGCGTACCAGAAGGTCTTCTTTAGAAACATCTGGTTGTCGAAGCTATATGAGTGCCATGTGGCAGGCAGCGCCCGGGTAACCTTTTGCCCGGAGATACCACACTCTTCACTTACCTCTCTGAGGGCACCGGCCTCAGGCTTCTCGCCGGGCTCAATATGCCCCTTGGGCAGATCCCACCGCCCATTCCTGACTATGAAGAGAAACTCACTTTTCATGTTCCTGACCAGACCTCCGGCGGCATAGAGCATCGTAAAGATCGATCGGAACTGATCCCATAGTGTATCTATGTCTGAGCCAAAGATATTTAGCGATGGCTGGCTGCCTGACTGAAAAGAGGCGACGGCATCACGCAGCAGGGTGCTGTTGATATATTTGTGGAATAAACTATATTTGCGCAACCGGTCGGGCTCGTCGCTCACCGTTATGAATCTGTTGTCAAAATATACTTTATACTCCTTCATTATGGATGATGTTTCAAGAGAGGTGGCCGACCACCTAATGCAAATTAAAGCAATTAAACTGCAACCTGCAAATCCATTCACCTGGGCTTCAGGATGGAAAAGTCCTATTTACTGCGATAACAGGAAGACTCTCTCTTTTCCTGAGGTGCGCAAATTTATTGCTGACTCATTTGCCAATCGTGTAAGAGATCTCTTTTCCGATGCTACGGTTGTTGCTGGTGTGGCTACCGGTGCCATAGCCCACGGGGTGCTGGTGGCAGAGCGCCTTGGACTTCCCTTTATATATGTTCGCTCATCATCGAAGGGTCATGGTCTTGGCAACCAGATTGAGGGTGCCTACAGCGCCGGCGACAAAGCTGTTGTTATAGAGGATCTTATATCTACCGGTGGCAGTAGTCTCTCTGCCGTTGAGGCGCTTCGTAAGGCGGGGTGTGAGGTGGTTGGTATGGCCGCCATATTTACCTACGGCTTCGATAAGGCTGTAAAGGCTTTTGAGAAGGCGGACTGCAAGCTGACAACCCTAAGCGACTATGACACTCTGACCCGTGAGGCTGCTGCCTCCGGATATATTGGTGAAGAGGAGCTTGAAACCCTTGAAAATTGGAGGGTAGATCCCTCTTCATGGGGGGTGTAGCGCCATGTCTTCGCAGTCAAACTTTACAAGCCGCTATGGAACGGCGACAATAGACAATGAGAGACTCTACCGCTTTCTCTCAGATATGAGGAACTTTTCAAGTGTGGCCCAAAAGAGCAGAATTGACCGGTGGCAGGCTGAAGAGGGAAGCTGCTCATTTGAGATCCCTGTTGCAGGAGAGGTCAGGGTCTCTCTGGCCGAGGCACGCCCCTACAACCTGGTGAGCTATAAGGGAGAGGCTTTTCGCGACACTCCATTTGTAATAGACATAGAGATGGAAAATTTGTCGCCCGGTGAAACCGGATTCAGAATAGTTTTGAATGCTGCACTCAACCCCATGTTGCGGGTTGCGGTTAAGGGTCCCATCAATGAGTTTCTCGGCAAACTGGTCTCTGAGATTGAGAGGTTTGACAGGTGGGACGAGATTACGGAAGATACCTGATCTCTTTGAATGCGTATCTCTTCTCTGTGCCATCGGCTTCCACAACCCTGAGGCATCCCAGTTCGTCAACTCCGCATATTTTACCGCTGAAATATCTGCCTTCGCTTTCCCACTCCATCATCTGACCCATACGGTACATCATTCTGTGGTACTCAGAGACAACAATCTCTCTTCTGCCGCTTTCAAGATGCCTGTACCAGCCCATTATACTTTGCGATATCCGGTCAAGCAGGGAGGGGAGATCATAGGTTTTACCCGTTAGAAGCCTCATAGATACCGGATTGGGCAGATGCGCGCTGAAGACCTCCTGATTCACATTGATGCCGGCACCTGCTATGGTGTGCACTATCCTGTCGCCTGCAACTGCATTCTCAATAAGGATACCGGCTATCTTGTTATCGCCTGCATAGATGTCGTTGGGCCATTTAATAGATATCTCCGGCACCTCATCTTTCAGGGTATGGGCAATTCCGAGAGAGAATGACATTGATATCATAAACTGCCCGGAGGGCCGAATGCTGCCGGGGTAAAGTATCATGGAGAAAAGAAGGTTGCTTCCCGGCTCACTCTCCCATCTGGTGCCCGCCTGCCCCCGACCGCTGCTCTGATAGCCGGCGGCGATTACTGTCCCGCCGGCAGGCGTGTCATGCTTTATCAGCCGGGTGGCCAGTGCATTCGTAGAGTCTGTTGTTTTATGCCAGATGGGTTTCAATTTATTCAATATTGGGGGGTGTTAGCTCTTCTGTTAATAGCCTCTGTGGCTCTAAAAAGTGACTGATCGTTACAAAAGTACGAAGAAATCTTGCTACTTTTGTGGCTGTGTTTTTCAACAGCAAATTACTAATAGCAATAGATGGCAGAAGAGATAGCGAAAGAGGAAGAGAAGCTGGCAGACTCTATAATCAAATCGATTTTTGAAAAGCAGGGTAACAGTGTGGTAAAACTCGATATGAGGAGCCTTGAGAACAGGGTTTGTGACCTCTTTATAATAACTCATGGCAATAACGACACCCATGTTGAGGCTATAAGCTACTCGGTTGAAGATAATGTCAGGAAAGAGTTGGGGGTAAAACCCTTTCACAGAGAGGGTCTTGAAAACCGGTTTTGGGTTCTGCTGGATTATGGTGCCGTAATAGTCCATATCTTTCAGGAGGAGTTCAGGAATTTTTATAATCTTGAGAACCTATGGGCCGACTCTGTGAGAGAGGATATGAAAGATACTGCCGCTGGCTGATATTAAACTGGATATGAACGAAGAGAGAAAATCAGATAAAAACACCGGGGGTAAAAAGGAAGAGCAGGGGCGACCCAGGTTTAACTCTAACTGGATATGGGGCATTCTGGCTCTCTCCTTTATTGCAGTTAACCTCTTTTACTCCGGTGGAACCACCAGGAACATTAACCAGGGTGAGTTGCGCGAAATGATCATTGATCGCGATGTAGAGAAGATTGTCGTTGTGAACAGGGAGAAGGCCGAGATCTATCTCACCATGGAGGCTGTCGAGTCGGGCAGCTATGAAGGGGTGTCTGCTTCGGGAGGCGCCTTCAGCCGTTCCGGGCAGCCTCATTTTGAGCATGCTTTCGGAACTGTTGAACTCTTTGAGACCTTTGTTGAGGAGACGCAGAGTGAGGCGGGATACACAAAAGAGGAGTGGCTATATATAAACTATGAGACCAAAAGAAACTACTTCCTGGAGTCAATCGGCTGGATAATACCTTTTGCCATTATACTGGCCCTGTGGATATTCCTTATAAGAAGGATGGCCGGTGGCGGTGGCGGTGCCGGAGGGATATTCAGTGTAGGGAAGTCGCGTGCCCAGATATTTGACAAGGATACACATGTAAAGGTCAATTTTAATGATGTTGCCGGACTGGAAGAGGCCAAGACTGAGGTGATGGAGATAGTCGATTTCCTCAAGAATCCGGGTAAATACACTCAGCTGGGTGGTAAGATACCCAAAGGGGCCCTTCTGGTAGGACCTCCCGGTACCGGTAAAACCTTGCTGGCAAAGGCGGTTGCAGGAGAGGCGAATGTGCCTTTCTTTTCGATATCGGGCTCTGACTTTGTTGAGATGTTTGTTGGGGTCGGCGCCTCGAGGGTACGCGATCTTTTCAAGCAGGCCAAAGAGAAGGCTCCATGTATAGTGTTTATAGATGAGATAGATGCCGTTGGCAGGGCACGGGGAAAGAATGTAGGCTTCAGCTCCAATGATGAGAGGGAGAACACTCTTAACCAGCTTCTGACTGAGATGGATGGCTTCGGCACCAATATGGGGGTGATAATACTTGCGGCCACAAACAGAGCCGATGTTCTTGATGGGGCATTGCTCAGGGCAGGCCGTTTTGACAGACAGATACATGTTGAACTGCCCGACCTCAAGGAGAGAGAGATGATCTTTGGTGTTCACCTCAGACCTCTGGTGCTGGAAAAGGGATTTGATGTGACCTTCCTGGCAAAACAGACCCCTGGCTTTTCCGGAGCGGATATTGCAAATGTCTGTAATGAGGCTGCACTGATAGCGGCAAGGAAAAACAAGAAGGTGGTAGAGAAACAGGACTTTCTCGATGCCGTTGACCGGATAATTGGGGGGCTTGAAAAGAAAAACAAGATAGTCTCAATGGTGGAGAAGCGTACAATAGCTTACCATGAGGCAGGACATGCTGTTGTGAGCTGGCTTCTGGAACACACCAGCCCCCTTCTGAAAGTCACCATAATACCGAGGGGGAGGGCTCTTGGAGCCGCCTGGTATCTGCCCGAGGAGCGACAGCTTACAACCACCGAGCAGATTCTCGATGAGATAGCCTATGCCCTTGGGGGGAGGGCCTCAGAGGAGCTCATGTTCGGCAAGGTATCTACCGGAGCACTTAATGACCTTGAGAAGGTGACAAAGCAGGCCTATGCCATGGTTACCTACTTTGGAATGGGAGAAGAGCTGGGTAATATCAGCTTCTATGACTCAAGCGGCCAGAGTGAATATAACTTCGCAAAGCCATATAGCGAGAGAACGGCAGAGGTGATCGATAAGGAGGTTAAGAAGATTGTAAGCCACTCTTACGAGAGGGCAAAAAAGGTTCTCTCAGAGAATAGAGAGGGGCTGAAGGAACTGGCAGAGATACTGCTTGACAAAGAGGTTATCTTTAGCGAAGACCTTGAGAAAATATTTGGCAAGAGGCGTGCTGAAATTATTGCCGGATCAGCCAGCAAGGAGGTTAAAAAGGTAGAGAGAGAGATAAGGGAAGAGCAGACTAAGAAAAAGAGAGGAAGTGCTGCTAAGAAGAGCAAAGGGGAGGAGACCGGCGAAGACGGCAAGACGAAGGCTAAAGATGAGAGCCGTCCTGGTTCCGGAGCGGCTGAAAAAAAGAGCACCCCCTCTGTAGAGAAGGGTAGTGGTGCCACCGGTAAAAAGGAGAAGAGCACGACGGAAGGCAAAAAGGGGGAGAGCACAACGGAAGGTAAAAAGGAGAAGAGCGAGACGGAAGGCAAAAAAAAGGGTAGCGGTTCGCGCAGAAAAGGGGAGGCTGAATCCGGAAAAGAGGAGTAGAGACGGGCGGGCAGGTGCCCTGTAACAGTTATATTTTAAGAGATATGGATGATAACTGGGTGGAGATATATAGCTCTCTGGATGAGTTGCAAATTGAGATGATAAAGAATACACTGGAGGCTAACGGCATTGGTGTGGTTGTGGTAAACAAGAAAGACCGTTCATACCTAATAGGTCACCTTGAACTCTTTGTAGAGAGAGAGAGGGAGCACGAGGCCAGAGAGTTTCTTAAAGATATGGTCGGTTGAATAATTTCTCAACACGAGCTGTAACCGGGGCATGTATTGTGCTCTTTGTATTGGGTGGGCTATGGCTGCACCCGGTCACATTCTCTGTAACCTGCCTTGTTATTCTCTGTGGAATGTTGTGGGAGTACTACAGGATAGCCTCAAGACAGGGGGTTCGGCCGCAGGCAGTGGCAGGCGTAGCAGCTTCTGTTGCCATCTACCTGCTCTCTTTGCTGGTAGCGGCCAGGGTAGTGCACCACCACTATCTCTTTTCTGCGCTACTGGTTGTTCCGGCCATTATGATAGCCGGACTCTTTCGTAAAGAGGAGAGGGTTTTTGACTCACTGGCACATACCATACTGCCTCTGCTATATATCACACTGCCTTTATGCCTGATGCCTTTTGCTGCCTTCTTCAGAGAGGGGCCGGGGGCTGTTACCGGTAGTTCGCTTGTCTCTTTTACCCCATTGCTTGTTGCGGGCTTCTTTGTTCTGATATGGGTTAATGACTCGGCTGCCTACATTACAGGGATCGGGCTGGGCAGAACACCTCTTTTCAGACGGATGTCGCCCAAAAAGACCTGGGAGGGCTTCTTCGGAGGCCTTGTTGTGACAGCTGCCGCAGGATTCCTTATGGCCCGCTTTTCAGGTGTTATGGATGTATGGGGTTGGATATTGGCTGCACTTGTGGTCTCTGTGGCCGGTACATATGGTGACCTTGTTGAATCGATGCTTAAAAGGGGTGCCGGTATTAAGGACTCGGGCTCATTTATGCCGGGGCATGGCGGATTTCTCGACAGATTCGACAGCGCCATTATCTCGTTCCCTCTTTTCTATATAGTTGTTGTTATGTTTGCATAATATGTTGCTTAAGAGTAATCAATAGTTCAACAGGATGATTCATAAAGAGGGACGCCTTATAATTATTACCGTTGGAGTGCCTGTTATATTGACAGGACTGGCGCTTTACAAGCTTTTTAGTGGTAGTTTTTTGCTGCAGATGGTGCCGCTTATTCTGATGCTTGCACTGCTGATTTTCCTTTTCTGGTTTTTCCGCAACCCTACAAGGAGGGTGATGGTAGATGACAATATTCTCTTGTCGCCGGCAGACGGACGGGTGGTGGTTATGGAGAAGTGCTTCGAGAAGGAGTATTTCAAGAGGGAGATGATGCAGATATCTGTCTTTATGTCTCCGTTCAATGTTCATAGTAATAAGTACCCAGTGAGTGGCATGGTTAAGAAGGTAATATACCATCCGGGTAAATACCTTGTGGCATGGCATCCCAAATCATCTGAACTCAATGAACGCTCAACAGTGGTTATTGAAACACCTTGTAATCAGGAGATAGTTGTTCGACAAATTGCCGGGGTGCTTGCAAGACGAATAGTTACCTATGCGGCAGAGGGAGTGAAGGTGCAACAGGGTGAGGAGCTGGGCTTTATAAAGTTCGGCTCACGGGTGGACCTTTTTGTACCCCTTGACTTTATTACAGAGGTGGAGATAGGCCAGGGAGTCAGGGCCAATGTGACACGAATTGGTCGGTTCCTCCGTGAAAAAACCGATACATCGGATGGTGCTAAAGACAACGATGCAGGTAGTGCATAATGCCTTTTCTAATTGAGAGCAAAAGGCTATTTTTAGAATCTGAATATTTAAAATGAGAGCTATGGAGAGAAAAGAAGATATCATACTTGATGTTACCGATGATGTAAAATGGATTGGTATTCTAGATTACGATATTGTCACATTCGATATTGTTATGAATACCGAGTACGGAACCACCTACAACTCCTATTTTATCAATGCCGACAAGAAGTGCATTGTGGAGACCGCCAAGGAGACCTTCACCGAGGCCTACCTTGATAAGGTAAGAAGGGTGTGCGACCCCGCCGAAATTGAGTACATAGTGCTTAACCATACCGAACCCGACCATTCGGGGGCCCTGAAACACCTTCTTGATATTGCCCCTAATGCCACTGTGGTGGGTAGCGGTAATGCAATAAGATACCTCAACGATATAACAGGCAGACAGTTCAGGTCGCTTGTGGCCAGAGATGGAGACACCCTCGATCTTGGCAATAAGACTCTTAAATTTATATCTGCACCGAACCTTCACTGGCCTGACTCTATGTATACCTGGCTTGAGGAGGACCGGGTTCTGTTTACCTGCGACTCTTTCGGTGCTCACTACTGCGACCCTGCAATGTTCGATGACAAGGTCGGAGATTATCAAGACGCTTTCAAATACTACTTCGATGTAATACTGAAGCCTTTCAGTAAGTTTATGGTGAAGGCGATTGAGAAGATCAGGCCGCTCGATATTTCGGTTATATGTACCGGCCATGGCCCCATACTTCGCTCTGACTGGAAGAAGATAGTCGATATGAGTGAGCGGTATGCATTCGAATATATTAAGCAGACCAGTGAAAGGGTGAAGCCACGGGCTTTGCTCACATATGTTTCAGCCTACGGATATACCAGAGAGATGGCAGAACATATAGGCAGTGGCATAGAAGAGGCCGGCGATATAGAAACCAGATTACTCGATATTGAGACAATATCTCTGGGAGACCTCGACTCAGAGCTGGTACTGAGCGACGGCTTGCTTGTCGGGTCGCCCACCATTAACCAGAATACCCTTCTTCCTGTCTACAAGCTTTTTGCAGTAATTAACCCCTTGCGCGACAAGGGTAAGCTTGCCGCGACTTTCGGATCGTTCGGATGGAGTGGCGAGGCCGTTAAAATTATTAACGCCACGCTTAAGGAGCTAAAGCTTAACACTCTCGAAGAGACTGCCGCCTTTAAGTTTTCGCCCGATGACAAAAAGGAGGAGGCCCTTAAGGAGTATGGCCGCAAATATGGAGAGATGATGCTCCGGGAGTGTGGCGCCTGACCTTACTGCTCCTTTAACCCGCAGAGAGAGATCTTCTGTAAAGAGATATTACCTTATAGAAGAGGCCGGAACCCATTGGCTCCGGCCTCTCTGTTTACCGTTTATTAATTGAGGTTACGATATTTTGATCGACCTGCTGAGCTTGGCTTTCTCTTCGGTCTTGAAGATATCGACACTCAGAACGCCATCTTTGTACGATGCCTCAATCTTCTCTTTATTGGCATCTTCAGGCAGATAGAAGCTCCTGCAGAATGAAGAGTAACTGAACTCTCTTCTCTTGTAATCTTTCTCCTGCTCTTCCTTCTCCTGCTTCTGCTCCATCGATATGGTGAGGATATCCTCTTCCACATCTATTTTCAGGTCTTTCTTGTCAATGCCCGGAACTGCAAGCTCGAGCACATATCTGTTATCCTCTTCTCTTATGTTTACGGCGGGCTTTGTAATATCGCCACCTCCGCCTCCGCTGCCGGCAAAGATATCATCATCGAATATTCCCGGCATGAAAAATGGTCTCATACTCCTTCTTCTCATCATTGGTAGCATAGCTTATCCCTCCATTATTTTATGTTAGACATCTGTTTTCACAGAGCCAGATACAAAGCATATACCAACACCATTTAGATGACAAAGTGACGCAAAGAGGGCTGTGATGTATGACAATGTGGCATGGGGGGGGGTGCTCGCTGCGCTCGCACGCATAGGGCATGGGGCATAGGGCATGGCGCTCGCTGCGCTCGCGGGTAATTGGTGATTGGTGACTGGTCATTGGTGCCGTCGGCTGACGCCTCCGGCCGGTGATCGGTGTAGGTGATTGGTTGATGTA
>SLNP01000056.1 GCA_007132995.1 Bacteroidales bacterium
TATTTGGTTATTTGGTTATTTGGTTATTTGGTTATTTGGTTATTTGGTAGCAGGCCGGTTAAAGCAGCCGGAATGGGGCAATTAATTCGCCTAATCCTCGTACTCCATAGTAATCTTGGTTCCGTAGCTTTTATCTTCCAGTTTGAAGGCCTCGGTAATAACGCTCTTCCGGCCACCTCTCTCAATAAACTGCAGAGAGGCCTCTATCTTGGGTGCCATACTGCCCCTGGAAAACTGACCCTCCTGAAGATATCTCATCGTATCTTCATAGTTAAGGTAAACCTTTGCCTCCTGGTCAGGTTTCTTATAGTTGATATATACAAAAGGCACATCCGTAAGTATATAGAACTCATCGGCCCCAATTCCCGAGGCAAGAAGAGATGATGCCATATCCTTGTCAATTACAGCCTCTGATGGTTTCAGTTCACCCTGTTCATCGACATAAACAGGTACTCCTCCCCCTCCAGCGGCTATTACTATATTGCCGCCCCGCACAAGTTCAGAGATAATATCTTCGTTCACAATCTCTTTGGGCACCGGAGAGGGAACCACTCTGCGGTACCCGCCATCGGCCTTCACCTCCTCCATAAAGACCCAGTCTTTTTCAGCCGCCAGCTTATCAGCCTCCTGCTGTGTATATATTTTGCCTACCCTCTTCTGGGGGTCATCAAAGGCTGCATCATCTTTATCAACCACAACCTGGGTAACCAGACAGACAACATTTTTATCAATACCCTGCTCGCGAAGAACATTACGCAGTATACGCTCTATCATGTAGCCTATGCCGCCCTGCGAGTCTGCCACGCAGATGTCTAGTGGCATCTGTGCAATACCGTATAGCTGTTCACCTGCATCATTACGCATCAGAATATTACCAACCTGCGGGCCATTGCCATGAGATATAACAAGGTTGTACCCCTCCTTCAGAAGATAAACAAGGTTTTCAAGAGTCTCCCTTGTGTTTTGCTCCTGCTCCTCAATTGTCCCCTTCTGATCGCCTCTCAGCAAGGCGTTTCCGCCGAGTGCCACCACCGCAACTCTGTCATTCATATCAATATCTGTTTAGAAAAACCATAGAGGCCATTCTGCCTCTGAAAAACAAAATGCAAATTTATGAATTTCTTCAATACAAAATAGCCGCCCCAATATGATGTTAAATATTCATCATCGCCAACCGGCAGAGAGTCCCTCTAATCAAAAAAAAACATAACTTTACAGAGTGATAGTCAGTCAAACCCAATAGGCGAAGAGGTGCATTCCAACTTATCATTTACAGCCATAGCCTTCATTCTCTCTGCTGCCATTCTCTCCTCATGCAGAAATGGCGACATAAGGAATATAAGTGAGGGCGAGATACACTACTCAATAACTTCCACAGGCAGTGAGAGCACCATGTCATTTGATCTAATGCCCAGAAACCTGGTTGTCAGCTTCAAAAGAGACCGCACCCTCTTCTCCATCAAAGCGCCTATCGGCAGTAGTGGCATTACCAATCTCTCTGTACCGGAAAAAAATGTCTTTGATACCTATGTTAATATCTTGGGTATAAGATACTATTATGCCGGCAAGCCGGGTGAAACACCGCCGGGAATGCAGATGATGGAGAACATGGAGGTAATAAGCACAGGAAAAACGGAAGAGATACTTGGTCTTCTTTGCCACCATGCCGAGGTAACACTGCCCATGGTTCCCGACACCACATTTCACATATGGTACACCAGAGAGTTAGACCTCAATAGCGCCAATGTAGCCACCCCGTTTCATCAGGTAGATGGTGTGCTAATCAGCTTTTTCCTCTATATGGGCGACAATTTATTCCTGTTCAACGCAGAGAACATCTACAGTAAAGATATTCCTGAACGGACATTCAGGAGAAGAGAGAGATACAGGGAGATCCCCAGAGATGAGATGGAGAGTCTTATAATCAGCATTATGAATCTTTGAACAGAGCTGTCCCTCTTCTTCCTGCCGATAGATGCCGGGAGCCATCAGGTCACCCTTCAGCCGGCAGAAGTCGTTTTTATTTTACCTGAAAACAGGCTATATTTCGGCCGGTAACGGAACTACATCAACCATTTTAACAGCCTGACAGACAGAGACAAGGCCACTCAATATGAAAAACAAAGCCACAAAAGGAAAGGGGAGGTCGGAAGATGAGAGCAAGAGGAGAAGCGAACGGTTAAGGTTCGTTGGGGGGGCAGCACTGACAGCCCTGGCAATATATCTCTTCTTTGCCTTCATAGCATATCTTTTTTGGTGGAGAGCCGATCAGAGTATTGGTGGCGAACTCTTTTCAGGCAGTGATGTTCAGGTACGAAACTGGGCTGGCAAAAGTGGCAACTGGCTTGCCTCTCTCTTCATAAATAAAGGCTTTGGCCTGGCGGCGCTTCTCATACCTGTAATTATAGGAGCAGTGGGGCTCAGAATGCTTAATGTAAGGGAGATAAGGGCCAGAAAAGTTGCTGTAAAACTTTCGGTAGCCATCATAATAATATCTGTCACCCTTGGTTTCCTTTTTGGTATGGGGGGAGGCTTTCTCGGCAGCGGGCCCGGAGGAGCCCATGGTTATAGTATAGCGATATGGCTTAACGCCTTTATGGGTAAGATAGGCACAGCATCTCTGATAACCGTTTCAGTACTTGGATACATGGTATTTGCTCTGGGGGTAAAACCCGAATCGATAAAAAGGTGCATGATACCATCGGCCGCAAAAGAGGCTACAGGTTGTGATGAGTCAGTGCTTTCGAAACGATATGAGGGCGAGGTAATAGTAGATATGCCGGAAGAGGAGCTTGTCACCGGATCCGGCAGGGAAGAAGACCCTGATCCCGCAGCAGATGACAGCGATACTCCGGACGGCACTCCACCCTCCGGTGGCAGCGAAACCGATTCCGGTATCCGGAACTATAGCGGTTCAATAATCAGAGACCTTGATGATATCGACACCGTCACACCAGGCAGAGGGGAAAGTGACGGGGAGAGCCGGCCCGGGGATAGTGACAACGGCATCTCTCTCACCATAACCAAGGCCGGAGAGGGTGACTCTCTTTCTGACGAAGAGGTTCAGAAAAAGCTTGAGAGTTACGATCCGAGGCTTGACCTGCCCAGATACATGTTTCCTCCCCTTACCATGTTGAAAGATTACAAAAGTACGGGGGGATTTGATGACAAAGAGGTAAGGGACAACAAAGAGAAGATAGTCAGTGCCCTCTCAGACCACAAGATCAGCATCCGATCCATCTCTGCAACAGTAGGGCCAACCGTTACCCTGTACGAAATCGTTCCCGAGAGAGGTGTAAGGATATCGCGCATAAAGTCGCTCGAGAATGACATAGCTCTGAGTCTTTCAGCTCTTGGAATAAGAATAATAGCCCCGATACCCGGCAGGGGTACTGTGGGTCTTGAGGTGCCCAATAAAAAGCCTGAAATAGTCTCAATGCGATCGCTGATAACATCGAAGGCATTTCAGGAGTCCAGGTTTGAGGTTGCTCTCGCTTTAGGCAGAACCATAACAAATGAACCATTTATAGTAGATCTGACCAAGATGCCCCACCTGCTTGTTGCCGGTGCGACGGGACAGGGGAAGTCCGTCGGTCTCAACGCGATAATTACATCTATACTCTTCAGGAAGCATCCCGCCGAACTTAAGTTTGTACTCATAGATCCCAAAAGGGTTGAGCTGCCCCTCTACGCCAGAATAGAGAGGCACTATCTGGCAAAATTGCCCGGAGATGAAGATGCCATCATAACTGACACCCAGAAAGTCATCACCACATTAAACTCTCTCTGCATAGAGATGGACAACCGCCTCGAGCTATTAAAGCTGGCTGGCGCCAGACACATCAAGGAGTACAATGACAAATTCATAAGCCGAAGACTTAACCCTGAAAAGGGTCATAAGTATATGCCCTACATAGTACTTATAATTGATGAGTTTGCCGACCTGATAATGACTGCAGGAAGGGAGATAGAGGGTCCCATAGGAAGGCTGGCCCAGCTTGCAAGGGCAATAGGCATACACCTTATTATTTCCACTCAGAGGCCCTCTACAAATATCATTACCGGATTCATAAAAGCCAACTTTCCTGTTAGGATAGCCTTCAGGGTATTTTCGTCGGTCGATTCCCGCACAATACTGGACGCAACCGGTGCCGACCGGCTTGTTGGAAGGGGGGATATGCTGATCTCAACAGGCAGTGAGCCCGTCAGGGTTCAGTGTGCCTTTATAGACACCCCGGAGATAGAAGAGCTTACCGGATTTATAGGGGCACAGCAGGGATATACAGACGCCTTTATGCTTCCCGAGTATATCGACGACAGTGACAGTGGGGCCAACGAGATAGACCTCAGAAAGCGTGACGGAATGTTTAACGAAGCCGCACGGCTTGTGGTACAGCACCAGCAGGGTTCTACCTCGCTGATTCAAAGAAAGCTCTCCATAGGTTACAACAGGGCCGGACGAATTGTAGATCAGCTTGAGGCTGCCGGAATACTTGGCCCCTTTGAGGGGAGTAAAGCGAGAGATGTTCTTATTACCGATATGATGAGTTTGGAACAGATTTTGAACAATCTTGAGTAGAAGAGATAACTACTATGGCCAGACTGTTAATTACCATACTCTTTACAGCAGCTTGCATAACGCTCTCTGCTCAGGCAGATCCCGCTGCAGTATCTGCCCTTGACCGTTTTGCAGATATAGCCGTGAGAGCCCCCTCGGTTACCTATGAGTTCCGGCTGGTCACCGACGATGCCACAGAGGGTCGCAGCGACACCATAAGCGGCACCATAGTTCTTTCAGGCGACATGTACCGGCTCACTCTTCCCGACAATACCATATATTATGATGGCGAAGATGTGTGGAACCACCTGCCTGATCTTAATGAGGTTACCATTACCAAGCCCGAAGAGGATGAGCTCTCCTTTTTCGCACGACCATCCCTGCTTTTCACCATGCACAGAGAAGAGTTCAAGGTAAGGCTTCTGGATGAGACAATGACAAACTACACTATAGATCTATATCCTGAAGAGCCACACACCGGCCTGATACGGTTCAGGGTTACTATAGGGAAGAGTCGTTTCGACCTTATATCTGCCCAGTATGCATTAACAAACGGCATAACCGTCTCGCTCCGGGTGCTTGACCAGGATATCTCATTCGTCCCCCCGGACGACTACTTCAGCTTCAATCCGGACAACCATCCGGACATAGAGGTAGTAGACATGAGGTTCTGACCCCTTTCCACGCCCTAGGCCCCGTTCTACTTGCGCGCAGGATAAGCAATTCTTGCATGGTAAATATTTGAGAGTCGGTTTTTCAGAACGGCTTTAACTACAGAGATGTCTTTCAATGTTATTGGCGAGTCAGAAAACTGACCATCGGCAAGCTGATTATCAATTACTGATTCAACTACCTGGCCTATAGATTCTTTAGAATAGCCGGGAAGACTTCGTGAAGCAGCCTCTACAGCATCTGCCATCATAAGAACAGCGGTCTCTTTCGAAAAAGGTTTGGGGCCGGGATAGGTAAATAGTGAATCATCGACATCCTTTCCGGCATTGGCCTCAAGATGCTTATGGTAAAAGTAGTATGCTGTGGTTGTTCCCTGGTGGGTTACAATAAAATCGATTATCTGCGATGGCAGGTTATACTTTTTTGCGAGTTCAACCCCCTTCTCAATATGATCAATTATCATTTTGGCACTCTCTTCCGGAGAGAGCTCCTTATGGGGATCGAAATTGCTCGAGGAGTTTTCAGTGAAAAATTGAGGCTTAACCATTTTACCAATATCGTGATAGAGAGCCCCTACTCTGACCAGCAAATCATTACCACCTATGGCCTGGGCAGCTTCGGCTGCAAGATTGGCAACCTGCAAAGAGTGTTGGAAAGATCCGGGCGCCTCCTCAGCGAGTCTCCGAAGCAGTGGCTGGTTGGTATCAGACAGTTCAAACAGGGTAGCATCGGAGAGGAACCCAAAAGCCTTTTCAAAAATAAATGTAATTGGAAACACCATAAGAAGCAACACTCCATTAACTGCAAACCAGCCATAATTCACATAGTTGATATCAACTATCGAGCCCTCCTGTATAATTCCAATTCCCGAATAGACAACCGAATAGCTTATGGCGACCATAAGTGATGTAAAAAAGAGCCTGCCCCTTCTGTATGTGTTTGTCAATGAAAATATTGCGATAACTCCGGCAATAAAAGTAAGGAACACAAACTCAAAAGAGTTGGGAACCATAAAGCCTGCAAGCATTATGGTTATTAGCAGTATAAAGAGCGCAAGGCGTGAGTCGTAGAAAGTGCGGATTACGATGGCGATCAGCCCAAACGGAATCAGATATACATTAAGAGCAGGTACTGAAACCACAAACCTTGTAGCCCCCGTAAAGAGGAGTACCAGCAGAATTATAAACACAGTTTTGAGCAGAGAGTCCAGCACCTCCGGTCTGAAGTGATAGAGGAACAGGTAGAGGATGAAATAGCAGCTGACAACAAGAATGAATTTACCAATAGTCACCGAGAGGGTGCCGTATCGTCCGAGTCTCTCCTCATAGTCAGATCTGAGAGACTCAATAACCTGGTAATTCTGTTGATTTACTATCTCTCCACGATTAATAATGAGCTCACGCTCCTGAACAAGACCCCTGGTAGGTATAAGAGTACGAAGAAGGGCTTCGCGAGCCCCCCTGCTGCGCTCTTCGTTATATGTTAGATTTGGCTGCAAAATAGAGTAGAGGTCTACCCTCCTTAGCAGTTCAGAATAGAAACCACCATAGTCTGTCTCAACAGATTCTGCCATACGGTTTCTGGTACTGTTAAGAGCATCATAAGCACCCTTATGAGTGTAGACCCGTTCAAGGGGCAGTTCAGTTGCAACACGGCCTCTCACAACAGTAACCCTGTCGCTACCGGCAACGATACCCTCAGTCGCAGAGCCACTATCCAGCACGCCCCTGTCATATATTTCGGTAAGCTCAAGGAGAAGCTCATCCCTGAGTTCTTCATAAAAAGATCTGTCCCAGTAGTCATAATGGTTTTCACGGATATCCATGGCAAGCTCATCTACATGAGCAAGAAATTGGTCGGAGCTCTTGTGAGCCATAACAGAGTCGTAGTCAAAATAAGGTGCGAAATTCGCAAGCAGTGAGTCCCTCTCCCTTTTCACTTCAGCCTCACTTTTCAGCACAGGAAAATCCCATGGTGCCATAAGAGACTCGTGAAGCCAGGGTTTACCCTTCTGGTATTCATACCTGAATTTGCCCTCGCGCGGGTAGAGTGCTACCACTAGAATAATGCTGGAGAGGAAGAGAATCAGATGGACTATCATCTTACCCCTGCTGAACCTCCTGCCGGAATCGCCTCTATTATTTGTCATAGATAAAGCTCTTTACCGAACAAATGTACATCATATTTTTTTTGGAACCGCCTCCTTGTTCTACAAAGCACA
>SLNP01000065.1 GCA_007132995.1 Bacteroidales bacterium
AGCGATACCGAACACTGAACCGAGGTCCGGTGCGTAGCGACGGGGCGAGCTCGCGACCAGATGGGAGCAACATCGGCCGGGGGCGACAGCCGACGGCACCAATGACCAGTCACCAATCACCAATTACCAGCGAGCGAAGCGAGCGCCATGCCCCATGCCCCATGCCCCATGCCCTATGCCCTATGCTCTATGCCCCATGCTCTATGCCCCATGCTGCAAGCTGCGCCAGCAGCGAGCACCATGCCATCAGGTAAGTTGTACTGACAGTTACGAAATCATTTTCGTGACAGAAGATGATCACATCAGTTAACCCGTTTAATAATCTCTGCTTTACGGTGACCATAGGGTAGCGAGCCACCCTCCTCCTCCTTCAGAATCTTCCATGCCCGTGCGATGATAATGCTATCTACATCATCCTTTTTGCATGGCACCTCCACCACATACTCCTCAAAAGCATAGGTGGCAATATTGAGTTTAACAATCGCTTTACCCATAAATCAGCATATCACTAATAACAATAAAAATAAACGGTATCAGTCAGAAAGTGAATGTATTATTCTCGCCAGAGCTGTAGTGATAATGCTGGTTCCTGCCTGCATGGCTGCTATTTTAACTGAGTTTACAAAGTACTCCCCGAAGTTACGGAAGCTATCGGTAATAACCCTCTCCTGTAACAGAGCAGAATGTCTGAGATTTGCCTTTGCCAGCTTTATATCACTCTCGGTTCTGAGTCCGCTTAAATTAGTAAATCTATCCATTTAGAAATAGTTTATTGCTCATTAATCCTCCATATCCGAAAAAAGAATCTTCGAGATATTTTTAATCAGTATCCTTCCAAAAAGAACCCTTCTAAACAGAAACATAAGAATCATTATCAGGAAGAGTATTCCTGCTGATAGCAGAAAACCCTGTGACAGGCTACCTGTTTTTTCACCATACCAGAAACTAAAAGAGAATAAGAGGAAAACGGCTATGGCAAAAATAGCAATTACAACAGAATAAAATGTAAATAGAAAAATACCCGCCTTAGAGGTTCGCTGCAATATATCAAGCTTAAAAAGATCTAGCTTAACATGGAGGTAATCCTTCAGTACATCAATGATTGCAGCGAGGTTTTGCGACAAATCCGATTTAGCCATAATATTTTATTTAAATATAAATTCGGTTCTACCGATGTTTTAATGGACAATTATGTCTTGCTGTACATTTCATCAAGTGTAGAGGGCCTTGAGTCGCCCGTTGTTCGTTCTTCGTTAAGGGGCTCTTAGCCGTGATCACTATATTCCATTCACCATTCACTCGTCACTCTCGCGCAGCGGCATGTCACATGTATGGAATAGCTATGTACATTTCACAATGATCACCTCTTTTTTTTCCATTAAATATATCAAGCCTGTTTCTTTGCCTGCTTAGCCTTTTCCTCAACTTTCGATGCTGCTTCTTTTTGACTTACAGCAACTTTTTCCTTAACATCCTCCTCCAGAGTCGATATTCTACCCTTCAGGTCATCAACAAAGTCGTTAATATTCTGCTTCATACTGTCAATCTGCTCACCAACATTTTCGGAGACATAATTTGATATTCTTTCCGATTCTTTTTTGATCTTCTTTCTTGTATGGCTTCCTTTATCGGGAGCATAGAGAATCCCTAGTACGGCACCTGTTGCAGCGCCTGCCAAGAAACCTATTAAGACATTTGATGTAGACTTTTTCATAACAATACATTTTACATTTATACTCCCGTCAATATAAGCCTATTCGGGCATAAAAACAAAACAGTTCTTACAAAATAGAGAATGGTGCACTATAAATAGCTGGGTTCTACCTGTATTTTAAGTGCTACTGCGATTTTAATGAAAACCCCGATCAGTGCCCGCTTACGCTCTCACGCATGAGGCATAGGGATCGCTTCGTCTGAAGGCATAATCCTTTCATAGGTATCCCATAAGCCAGAGATGCATAAGGAATAATTTATCTGGCATTTTTTTTGTTGCCGGGGATAACAAAGATTGGTATATTCTGTTTATGATTAAGGTAGATGGTAGTTGATCGCCGGCAATAAATTATTGTCAATCGGGTCAGCTATGTAATACCGCAAAATATTGGCCGGTTATGTTTAAAAAATCATATAACGCAGTAAAGGGGATTGGTGTCATCATTACACTGTTACTTCTTATGTCTCAGTTTACTGATGCCGGAGCCCAGTACTTTGGAAGAAACAGACCCTCATACAGGGTCTTTGATTTCCAGGTACTTCATACCCCCAACATTGAGATATTGCACTACCTTGAAGATGACTCGCTACTCAATGTTCTGGCTACCAGGAGTGAAGATTGGTACAGACATCACCAGGCCATTTTCCGTGACACCATAGCTCAGCGAAATCCCATACTTTTTTATGAGACACATGCAGAGTTTCAACAGACAACTGCCATATCAGGAAATATAAGTGAGAGTGTCGGCGGTGTTACAGAGGCGTTTAAAAACAGGGTTGTAATGCCCCTCTCTCCATCTTTTGCCCAGACAGACCACATATTGGGTCACGAACTTGTCCACGCTTTCCAGTTTAACATACTAACAACTGAAGATACCCTCAACCTGATGAAAATAAGTAATCTTCCACTCTGGCTGGTAGAGGGTATGGCTGAATATTTTTCGATAGGGAGTGTAGATCCTCATACAGCCATGTGGATGCGTGATGCAGTTCTCTCAGATGATATTCCCACCATAAGGGATATGACAAGGTCAAACAGATACTTTCCATACAGATTCGGCCACGCCCTTGTGGCTATGATAGGGAAGGTGTACGGAGACTCGGTTATCGTAGACCTGTTCAGAGAGACAGCCTACCATGGCTATGAAAAGGGCTTCTTAAATGTGTTTGGCATTGATGACAAGAACTTCTCGGCCCTATGGAAAGAGGCTCTTATAAACAACTACACCCCATTCCTTACCGACACCGTTGACCAGCAGACGGGGCAGCCTGTAACATTCGGAAGGCGGGCCGGAAGAATGAACCTCTCGCCATCGATAAGCCCCGATGGTGAGCATGTGGTATTCCTGTCAGAGCGTGATGTCTTCAACCTCGATCTCTTCCTGGCTGAGGCCGAAACGGGTCGTGTCATAAGAAGGCTATCGAGCCATATCAACAGGAATGAGATAGACGCCATGAGTTATATGGAGTCGTCAGGAACCTGGTCTCCTGATGGAGAGCAGTTTGCCTTTGTGGTCTTTACCGAAGGTAAAAACAGGCTTGTCATAGTTGATATTAACAGAAGGAGGGGACTCAGGGAGATAGAGTTTCCGGGGTTTCAATCTATAAGCAATCCCTCATGGTCGCCAGACGGCCGGCATATTGTTGTCTCTGCCATGACCGGAGGGGCCTCCGACCTCCTCATGTATGACCTTGAATCGAGCAGTGTTACAAGAATTACAGACACCAGATTTGCCAATCTGCAGCCCTCATGGTCGCCAGACGGCCGGTACATAACCTATGTCACAGACAAACCGATCGAGGGGCAGTCATTGAGATTCAGAAGAGATATCTACAACATAGGGATTATTGACACCCACAGGGATAACAGTGAAACACTTCTCCCCCTTTTTACAGGAGCCAGGAATATGAATCCGCTGTTCTGCTCCGATGGCAAGAGTATCTATTTCCTCTCAGACAGAGATGGTTTCCGCAATCTCTACAGGTATGATCTTGAAGGGGATGTAATATGGCAGCAGACCGAGTACATGAGAGGCATTACCGGTATTACACATCACTCTCCCGCTGTCTCGATAGCCAGAGAGACAGAAGATATTGTCTACTCCTATTTCTCTGAAAGGCGTTACACCATATACCGTGCCCGGCCCGATGACTTTGAAGAGTTTATCGTCTCTGCTGATGACATTGACTTCACAGCCGGAACACTGCCACCTTTTGAGCACCTCTCCTCCAATATTGTTGACAGCGGCCTTCTGGCTGCCAGAACAGACCATTTTATATCTCCCGATGAGACCGAAGAGGTACCCTACAGGCCGCGATTTCAGCTTGACTACATAAGTAACGCCTCAATAGGTGTGGCTGCCGGAAGAATGGGTACCGGAATGGCTGGAAGCGTTACTGCCCTCTTTAGTGATATGGTAGGTCACAATCAGCTCTTTGCAGCCGTATCACTAAACGGAGAAATATACGACTTCGGAGCTCAGGTAGCATATATAAATCAGAAAAACAGGATAAAATGGGGCACCGCCCTCTCGCACATACCCTATTACCACGGCTTTGTAGGCTTTGGGCTTGACACAATGGTGGTAGACGGAGAGGGTTTTATTCTTGAGAGGGTCGATTTTCACACCCTAAGAATGTTTGAGGATAAAGTCTCTCTTTTTGCCTACTACCCATTCTCCCAGAGTCGGCGCATTGAGGCCTCTGGCGAGGCTGCTCTTTACTATTACAGGTATGATGTACAGAGCACCTACTACCTTGGGGGGCTGCCCTGGGGGTTTGACAGGGAGAGGAGGGATGCTCCTGACGGCTTCAGGCTGGCGCAATTTGATGTGGCATATGTCGTTGACAACAGTACATTTGGCATGACAGCCCCCGTAAGAGGCACCCGTTACAGGCTGGAGGCAGGAAAGCTATTTGGTGAAGCGGACTTCTTTACTGCCCTTGCTGACTACAGGAGGTACTTTAACATCACCCCATTTACTTTGGCATTCAGATCATACAACATTGCCCGTCTTGGAAAGAGGGCCGAGAGTAGTGCATTCAACCCCCTCTTTCTCGGATACCCATGGCTTGTAAGAGGGTTTGACGGAAGAGATGGCTACTGGTCTGCCAGCGAATCGTCACCAAACAATATCGGCATTGACAACTTCTTTGGCAGCAGGCTTTTTGTAATGAATGCCGAATTCAGAATACCCTTTTCAGGCCCTGAAAGCATTGCCCTGATAGGATCGGAGACCTTCTTTACCGACCTCAACTTCTTTATTGACGGCGGGCTGGCGATGGAGCGTGACAGCCGGCTGGCATCAAACTGGAACAGGCCGGGCGAGGGAGAGAGGGCTCCCGTCTTCAGCTACGGTGCATCCCTTAGAATAAATCTGTTTGGCTATGCGATTCTCGAACCCTACTATGCTATACCCTTTGGGAGAGATGGCATCAGCAGCGGCTCTTTCGGCCTTGGCTTCTTCCCCGGCTGGTAGGCCTCACCCTTTGTGAATATTATGTTAATGGCTGTACAGATCAGGCATAGAAATAGAATAATCTCTATATTCGGACTGAAAAAGAGTGTTCCGGCTACCCTGTTTACCTTTTACAGATGAAGCTGACAACCAGATATAAGAAGGTGTTAACATAGTTGTTATTAAAACTACAGATCATGAAGAGAGACTATCTATGCAGGCCGGGATTTCGATATCCCCTTATGGCAGCCCTTCTGGCGCTGTTTTTTATCGCAGGTGCTCTACAGGAGGTAAGCGCACAGACCGACTTTTCCGGAAGCTGGAAACTGAAAGATTCATCGGGTGGTCCGGGTGAGATGCAGGGGCTTTTAACAAACATAGCCCCCCAGCAGATGAATGTATCTCGTGACGGTGATGAGATGGCAGTAGAGAAGATCACTTCTGTGGGTAGTACAGGAGAGAGAAGAACGACCAACGAGAAATACGATCTCAAAGGCGGGGTCACAAACAACCCCATATCGAACAACCCCAGAAGATCTACCGTCCGATGGTCTCCTGACAATGAGCGTATGACCATCAGGTCTGATATGTCGATAGATATGCAGGGTCTCTTTTTCGACATCACCCAGACAGAGGTATGGAGCCTTTCCGATGACGGCAAAACGCTCAGGATTGAGATGACCATGAGTACCTCAATGGGTGATATGAGCTTCAATTTCACCTATGAGAAAAGTGAACAGAAGTGACAGAGAGGCCGGGGGGCAAATAATTAATGGACTAAAGGAGAAGAGCTGAGCTCTTCTCTTTTTTTTATATATTGAGTGCGGTTTACCCGGGATATCAGAGTTGGTCACCCGCCACACTCAGATGGTTAATCAGAGTGAGCTGTACCCATTCTGTTCCGGCATTTGTCACCCCCAATAATTACCAGATCTATGATAAGGAAGACCCTGTTGAACCCGCTCTCTATCTTGATAATAACTTCTATCCTTGCAGCCTCTGATCCCTGCAGAGCCTCAGATCATGATCTGCACCATAGTTACCCCACCGCTGTTTCGGGGGATACCACCTGGTACACAGGAGATAATGGAGCCGACAAGTCAGATATATCTCTATCCGGCGCCCCTGCAGGCGGCAGTATTGCCCAGGAGAGAGAGATAAGCAGAGATGAGGCAGATGGTGAGATGTACCCCCTGCTGTTTGTGATAATTGCCCTCATAATTGGTGCAGGCACCCGACACTGGCTTCGAAAGAGTCCCCTACCCTATACGGTGTCACTGCTCCTTTCGGGCCTTCTTCTCGGGGCTCTCAACAGGATGGGACTCTTCGGCACATATACTGTAGGAGAGATAAACCTGAACATCGACTTTATGGCCAAAGCTCTTGAGTGGGCAGGCAACATACACCCGCATCTTATACTGTTTGTATTCCTTCCCACCCTTATTTTTGAGGCCGCCTACGCCATGGATCTTCACACCTTCAGGAAGACCTCAACAAACGCATTTCTGCTGGCGGTACCGGGAATATTGGTAGCCCTGGCAATAAGCGCGAGCTTTGTGATGCTCATCAATTATCTGGGTTGGGGATTTGAAGGTTGGGGGTGGACAATGGCGCTTCTTTTCGGTGCGGTTATAAGTGCCAACGACCCTGTTGCAGTCGTAGCCCTGCTGAAAGATCTGGGAGCGAGCAAAAAACTTGGCACCCTGATAGAGGGGGAATCTCTTCTTAATGATGGAACTGCCATAGTTCTGTTTATGGTGCTTCTTGCAGCGGTAACAGGTACAGGAACCGATGGCTCACCTCTGATGGAGTTCCTGAAGGTAGCACTTGGGGGCATATTTATTGGCTTCCTGTTCGGTTGGGTTACACTCAGATGGGTGAGACGAGTATTTAACGACGCTATGATAGAGATAACTGTCATAATAGCAGCGGCATACCTCACCTTTTTCGTTGCCGAACACTTTTTCCATGTTTCGGGAGTGTTGGGCCTGGTAACCCTGGGAGTGATGATGGCAGGTATTGGTAAAACGCGTATTAGTCCGGAGGTTCAACACTTTCTGCACGAATTCTGGGAACTGGCAGCCTTCATTGCCAATACCCTCATTTTTGTAATAGTTGGTGTTGTTATAGCCAAGCAGACCGTTTTGACTCTTAACAACCTCTTCATGCTGGGCCTCATATATCTGGCCATTCATATTGCCAGAGCAGTAGTAGTAACGCTTCTCTACCCACTCATGAAAAATACCGGCTATGGCCTTAACAGAAAAAACGCGCTGGTACTGTGGTGGGGAGCCCTGAGGGGTGCTATTGGACTGGCACTGGCACTTATCGTAGCCGGTGAAGAGAGCATACCTGTCGCTATAAGGGAGCAGTTTCTCTTCATTACTGCCGGCATTGTGCTGCTGACCCTGCTGATAAATGCCACAACGATAAAGGCCCTTCTCAACACACTGGGACTCACAAAAATGGCGCCTGCCAAAATAGCCATGATAAACTCCGCCTACCGCTTTCTGAGACAGACTACCGGCAATTCGATAGTTAAGTCAAAGAGAGACCGGTTTCTTAATCGAGCCAACTGGGAGAGGGTGCGTGAGTATCTGCCGGAAGAGCCGGCGGTCAGTACAGCAGATAGCATTAAGAGTGAAACCGCTATAGCAGAGACAAGGCTCAGGGTGCTGGAGAAGGAGAAGAGCAGCTACTGGAGCCAGTTTAATGAGGGTATGCTTGGCTCAGGCGCTGTAAGAAAGCTTACAGAGACAATAAATGAGATTATAGACAAGGGTGGCGAGATCCCCCTGTCTGAAAGAGAAGATCTGGAGTCAGAATGGAAGACTCCCCGCCTGCTTGCAAAGCTGCAGTCCCTGCCTGTTGCAGGCAGTTTGGCCAGAAGGCTCTTTACAGAGAGACTGGCAACCGGATATGATTCGGCAAGGGGGTTTGTAATTGCACAGGAAGAGGCATTGAAGCTTTTGGGAAGCATCTCTATAAGTAGTGAAAGCGATATTTCAGGGTTAACCCAGAACGATCTGGAGATACTCGAAAATGAGATAAACGAAAA
This sequence comes from Bacteroidales bacterium, assembly GCA_007132995.1. Taxonomy (GTDB): domain Bacteria; phylum Bacteroidota; class Bacteroidia; order Bacteroidales; family VadinHA17; genus SLNP01. Next base: position 8,230 of record SLNP01000065.1, read on the forward strand.
TAAGATACATGGCCTTACCTATCTGAGAAACCTCAGAAACTCATACCCGGAAATATATAGTGCCGTATCAACAAGATATGCCATCCGCACCACTCTTAACTACGAGAAAAGAGGCATTGAGAAGCTGCGGAACCGAGGCAGGCTTGGCACAGATGAGACTGCCGGAATGATTAAGAGCGTTGAGGAGAGGATGAAGAGACTTATGGATTCACCTCCCAGCTATGAGATACCTGGCCCGACGGGTATAATGGCCGAGGTTCCCTGGATCAAAGAGCTTACAGGCAGGGCCTTCAGCAGAACTATGGCTCAGTTCCAGCCGAGACTGTTTCCTACAGGAGAGACAGTTGTAAAGGAAGGGGGTCTTGATGATGGTCTCTACATTATAACCAGCGGGCAGGTAAATATCTCTGCCGGCAGTGAGAAGATTGAACTGCTGGGGCCGGGAGCGGTAGTGGGTGAAATGATGGTTCTTACCGGTCTGCCCAGAACTGCAACGGTTACTGCTATCGGAGAGGTTTCAACCATGTGGATCTCTTCATCTAAGTTACACACCTTAATGAAAGAGATTCCCAGCCTGGCCGACCAGTTGTGGCTATCGGCCTGCAGCAGGTTTGCCGAAAACATACTTGGCAACAGAAACCCCTACAGTCAATGGCAGAAAAGAGATCTCAGGCAGTGGCTTCACGGCGGTGATGTTGTAAAGGTTGGTAAGGGAGAGAAGAGAGATCTGGACAAAGAGAGCCTGGGCATACTCCTTTCAGGCGAAATGAAGTGCAGTGACGATCAGATACTGAGAGGGCCTTCTCTTCTGATGTCAGAAAAAAAATATCTGGCCCTGTCATCTTCAAGATTATACATCAGAGAGATAAGAACACCCTGACAGAGCGACCTCCCTTAAAACAGAGCACTGCCAGACACTCTCTTTCAGACCGGTGCCCGTCAGTAAAGGTGGGCGACATATCTCTGTTAATTCCTGCCTGAAGGGAATTATAAGCCCCAGATTATGATAATATGAATGGCTCACTGTTTCCGGTTACAACAGGGCACCCTGACAGTGCAAGAGTGGAGAGCCCTCAGTAATTTTGGCAATAAGCTGACAGATGGTATCTTTACGATCGATTCCAGAGCTTGCTGCCGGTAGAAAATTCAGAGAGGGCCGCAGTACGAATATGTTAGTGCTGAGAGATCAGCAGGCACTCTGACAGGTGGTAATCCGGACATCCGCAACAGAATCGCAAAACAGTAGCAGTAGCTTCAATATATATCTCTCAATGAGAAATATCACCCTTCTTACCCTTTTATCTGTGCTATACAGCACTCTCAGCGGTGGGATATCATTTGCCGGAAGTGATCTGAGTGCCACCTTCACCAGGATACAGGCTCGCAATGCCTCAACAGGTATCGATGCCATCTACTACAATCCGGCCTCCCTACCGGGCCTTGGCAGGGGTCTCTTTATCTCGCTTAACAGTAGCACTCTAAGAGGCAGCAGCACTATTACGAGCACATACACACCACTCTCCCCCTCTCCAAAAGAGTACAGAGGAGAGATCACATCACCCCTTCTGCCCGATATCTCACTGGTACTCTCAGGAAGAAGGGTGTCTCTCTCTGCAGGTATTAACAGCATGGGTGGTGGAAAGAGACTTTACCACAATGGCACGCCCCGCCTTGAGATGCCGATTCCCGATATGGTAAAAGTATTATCAGAGAGAGGTTATCCTGTCAGCGACTACTCATCAGACCTCTTTCTGGGAATATCAGAAAGGAGGTGCACCTATCAGGCTAACATATCCTTTATAATCAATAATATCATATCAGCGGCAGCAGGAGTGCGTATGGTAACTGCTACCGACATATATGACGGTCACATAATGGATATAAAAGCAGATCCGGTTCACCCTGAACACAATCCGGCGGGAAGTATGATCACTGTAAGCGATTTCTCCAATAGAGCCGGTCACCACGACATTGCAGAGATATCGGCAAACAGGAATATTGATGCAGAGCAGTGGGGCAGAGCCGTTACTCCTCTATTAAGCCTTAGCATTTCGCCCTCAGATATCATCGATATTGCCCTACGCTACCATTTAAGGGGAAAGATGAGGCTTACAAACCGAATAGATGAGGGAAATGATGTTGGAACAGACCTCCAGGGAACACCACTATTCCCTTACAACAGCCAGGCTGTCTCATATATACCTGCCATGCTGGCTGCCGGTTTCACCATCAGTTTGCCCTTCAGAACCACACTTTCGGGTTCTGTGAGCCACCATTTCAGCACCGGAGAGGAGGATAAAGTCAGACAGGAGTACAGTCTTCTGCACTACTATGACAGCAGAACTGAACTGGGGCTGGGTGCTGAGTTGGGCATAATTCCCGGCATTAGCTTAAGCGCCGGATGGCTCAACAGGATAGCCCATAATAACCTACGGAGCAACCTACTGTTTCCACCTGGCAGCCACAGCCTCGGAGGAGGTATTGGAGTGGCAATAACCCCTCTTGTGAATCTGAACATAGCCATCTCCCGAACATACGGAAAGCCTTACAGGGCAGAGTTCAACGATACACAACAGGCATCATATCTGTACAGCGAAACCTACACAGGCAGAGCCACAACATTTGCTTTTGGACTCGACATATTACTGGGGCTCTAGGGCGCTTCGATATTCCTTATGAGGTGATAATAGAAGGTTATACCCCTTAAGAAGTCCTCTTTGCCTATTCTTTCATCTATTCCATGAATTCTCGTCATATTCTCTACCAGTAATAATACCTTAAGCATTAACACAAAAGTTGAAAAAGATCAGGGAGATATCGGCCATGGTTAGATAATCTCATCAAGGAGAGCATAAATGTAGGATAAAAGGGTAATATATTGTAACAACCATCATCTGTTCGCATATCACCTGCAGAGAAATAGCAAAAACTCTATCTTTACGGTATAATAGCGACAAGCATAGCATAGATAATAAAAACCTCTCAAATACAGTTATATATATAGCGAACAGAGTAAATAAGAAAGGTCAGATATGAAAAGAGAAGCTATCAGAGGAATTGCAACCTGCAGGATTATTATGGTGTTGTTTCTTGTTACAGTGTTAACGGTTCTGCAGGGAGGCGGTCAGCTATTGTCAGCTTCACCGGCTAAAGGGCCCGACAGGGTAACAGGCAGGTGGATGGGGGTTCTCGATGCGGGAACCGCAAGGCTGCGTCTCATTTTTGTAATTACACTCAACAACGAGGGCCTCTTAAGGGCAACCATGCAGAGCCCCGATCAGGGCCCGGCAATATTCCCCATTAGTGATGTAACCTTTGCTGATAACACCCTTGCCATAAATGCGGAATCTTTTAATGCCAGGTTTAAGGGTAAACTGGAAGATGACAGCACTATTGAGGGAAACTGGACTCAGGGAGAAGTAACCCTGCCACTAAGACTTGTAAGGAGTGAGGAGGCCGAGCACAGGCCTGAAAGGCCACAGGATACTCAACCCCCTTTCCCCTATCAGGTAAGGGAGGTTAACTTTAAAAATGACAATGACGGCATTACACTTTATGGCACCCTCACCATTCCGGAGGGTAGCGGTCCGTTTCCGGCAGTTGTTCTGGCCAGCGGATCGGGGGCCCATACAAGAGATCAGGTCGTAATGGGGCACAGGTACTTCGCGGTTCTTGCAGACCAGCTTACAAGAAGAGGTATAGCTGTACTCCGGTACGATGAGAGAGGCGTGGGCGAATCTGAGGGCAACCATTCCAGCGCAACGACTGTCGACCTTGCCAGTGATCTTGATGCCGCCCTCGACTTCCTTATATCAGTTTATGAGACCAGCATATACCAGATAGGAATTCTGGGCCACAGTGAGGGTAGCCTCAAGGGAGCGATAGCGGCCTCCCGGAGAGACGATCTGGCATGGATTGTCTCACTTGCCGGACCGGGTGTTCCCGGCGAAGAGCTCCTTCATCGTCAGACTGAAGATATAAATCGCGCCATAGGCGTTAGTGAGGAAGATATTGAGCTTACAAGAAGTATTAATGAGCGCATCTACAGGGTACTAAGGCTGCGACGCAATAACAGGCGAGCTGAAGATAGGGTAATGTCTGTATATGCCAGGGAGCTACGGAGAGCAGGTATTCCCGAAAACAATATTGAAGAGAGGGTTCAGAGCCTCCGGTTGTCATTCAATGCCAGCCACTACACCTGGTTCAGGCATTTCCTTCGTCTTGATCCGGCAAGGTTCTGGACACGCGTAGATATACCTGTACTGCTGGTATTTGGGGAGAAAGATCTGCAGGTAAATGCCGAGATCAACAGCAAGGCGCTTGAGGATGCTCTTGAGCTGGGACGCAACCCCAATTTCAGAACGATAGTCTACAGGGGTAAGAACCACCTTTTTCAAAACGCCGAAACAGGCCTTCCGGGAGAGTATGGCCTGATTGTGGAGACCATAGACACCAATGTTGTAAACGATATTGCCGAGTGGATCAAGGCGCAGCCACCGGCACGATTCTGACATCTCCTCTGTCGGCCGGCCCTGCTAAAAGAAAATACGATCGGCTGTTACAGCGATATATGATACCTTACACGGCCCTGAGGTTGAAACGGTGACACAGAGTCAGTATACCCGCTTACCACACCTGGCTGTCTCCGGTAACACGCTTTAGTATTGCCACCCTTCTTCTTTTCAGAAGATCAACCCTTCCGGGTCCCGGAGAGTTCAGGGCTGCCACCAATCGGGGCACAATAGCCGGATGGGCCTTGGCGATTGTAGCAAGCAGCTCCATAGAGTATAGCAGAAGAGAGACCTGCGTTGTGTCATCGCCAAGAAGGTTAAAGCAGAGTTCAGCAACATTTTCACTTCTCCCCTTCTCAACTCCTGTAACAGACAGGATCTTCAGCATTGCCCGTATAACATTTTGTTGCCGGCTGGCAAGCAGTGTGTCTGTCAGTACACCCTTCCGGCCCGACAAAAGAGTTTTGTCATGCTCAACTATCTTTATAAGAGCCCATGATGATCGGAAGGCGAGGTGCTCATCATCAATAAGAGAATACTCTATTAGTTTATCGGTAAATATATTGTTACCGGCAGCCTGCATTGCAAGCCACTCAATATCCTTTACACCTCTTGCTGCGTTCACCATCTGCCGTAAATCGCTATCAGAGACCTCCTCTTTACTCATATATTGTGGTGAGGTGTCAAGCTCTGTCTCTCTGGTGTATGTCACTCCGATCTGTTCAGAGTAGCTCCTGGCAACTGCAATATCGGCCTCTGCAAAATCTATGGTATTGAGTTCAGAAGCATCAATCCAGAGGAAGGCCATATGTTCGCGCATTACGGGTTCTTCCTCGAGTGTGTCACATATAAAGGGAATTAGCCTCACACTCTTATGACCATAGTCATGATCGACCGATTCGAGGAAACCGGTAATAACCACTCTCATCTCGAGTTCCTCCATGATCTCCCGTATTACAGCCTCTTCGGCGCTCTCGCCACTCTCTATCTTGCCTCCGGGAAACTCCCATTTGTATGGGTGGTCGACATCTTCACCCCTTTGAACAACAAGCACCTTCATCTCGCTGCTGCGGATTATGGCACACGATACAGCGATCATAGCTCACCAATGAATTTTTCTACCTCTTCGTAGGGGGGTATAGAGGTAAGGAATCGCAGCCCGCCGCTATTTTCATCTGCCACACATGCGTAGTGGTTCACCCCATTGGTTATCACCATAACAGGGGCCTTGAGCTTCATGTTGTATGATGTTATCTGGTCAAAAACCCCGCCATCTATCTTGACATCAGGCGCTTTGCACTCTACCAGTATCAAGGGCTCGCCATCGCGGCTGTAGACAACCATATCGGTTCTCCTCTGAAGGCGGTTCCACTTGAACTCGCGCTCAACAGATATGAGCCCTGCGGGATAATTGAGTTTATTGATAAGGTAGTTGATAAAGTTCTGCCTTACCCACTCTTCGGGTGTCAGCTTCACAAATATCCTCCTGACAGGATCGAATATCTTCCTGAATCCATCCTCCTCGATGATTTTAAACGAATATCCGGGAAGTTCTAAGTCTTTCAACTTTTGTTTTGTATTTTTGGAATGGAGAATATGGGTTTCGGGGAGCAGATGCCCCTAACCGCAAATATAGGAAAAAGCCGTGGCTATATGAAGACCAAAGATGAAATTGTAAGTAACTGGCTGCCCCGATACACCGGGAAAACCGTTGATACATTTGGGAAATATATACTGCTTACAAATTTCCAGTACTATGTAGATCTCTTCGCCCGAATGTACGATGCCCCGATTGAGGGATCTGACCGGAATATGCCAAGCGCCACCGGCAACGGAATAACCATAATCAATTTCGGTATGGGCAGCCCCAATGCTGCTACGGTGGTAGATCTTCTCAGTGTGGTGGAACCACAGGCTGTCCTGTTTCTGGGAAAGTGCGGAGCACTCAAGAAAAAGAGTCGTCTGGGAGATCTCATACTGCCAATAGCTGCAATCAGAAGCGACGGAACATCAAATGACTATCTGCCACAGGAGGTACCTGCGCTTCCTGCCTTTAAGCTACAGATAGCGGTATCGGCCGTGATAACAAGGAGAAAGAAAGAGTACTGGACCGGAACTGTCCTTACAACAAACAGAAGGGTGTGGGAGTATGATGAAAGGTTTAAAAAGTATCTGGTCAAAACCAGAGCCTATGCCATAGATATGGAGACAGCAACCATATTTACCGTAGGTTTTGCAAACGAGATACCTACAGGGGCTCTGCTGCTTGTCTCAGACCAGCCCATGATATCGACCGGCATAAAGACCGAAGAGAGCGACAGAAAGATTACCGAAAGCTTTGTGGAGGAGCATATTGCCATAGGAGTTGAGGCTCTTACAGAGATTAAAGTGAATGGAATATCAGTAAAGCACCTTAAATTTTAAAGATGAACGAAGCGGTCGAAAAGATACTCAAAAACATCAACCTGAAGATTTACAAACCGATATACCTGTTAGCCGGTGAAGAGCCCTACTACATAGATCTTATTTCCGACACCATTGAGAAGAGTGTTCTTACTGAAGAGGAGCGCCCATTTAACCAGACAGTCCTATACGGCGGAGACACAACAGTTACCACCGTGATTGAAAGTGCCAGAAGGTTTCCCATGATGTCTAACCACCAGGTCATTATTGTCAAGGAGGCACAATCAATTAAAAAGATAGAGGAGCTTGGGGTGTATGCAGAGTCGCCTATGCCTTCTACCATATTGGTAATTAACTACAAATACAAGAAGGTCGACAAGCGTACAAAGCTTTTCAAAGCTATTCAGACCAACGGCTTGCTTTTCGAGTCGAAAAAACTGAGAGACTATCAGTTGCCGGCCTGGATAGAGAATTACCTGAAGAGAGAGGGTGTCACAATAGATGAGAGCGCGAAACAGCTCATAACAGAGTACCTTGGAACCGACCTCAGTAAGGTAGCCAATGAACTCGACAAGCTGATAATCGCGCTTAACGGAAAAGAGAAGAGAATAACAGCCGATATTATTGAGACCAACATAGGTATAAGTAAGGATTTCAACATCTTTGAACTGCAGAAGGCTATTGGAGAGAAGAGTCGTGAGAAGTCATTCAGAATTGTCAATTACTTTGCTGCCAACCCCAAAGAGAATCCTATACAGCTAACCATAAACTCTCTCTTCACCTACTTCAGCAAGATACTTCTCTACCACTCACTGGGCGACAAGAATAGAAGCAATGTAGCCGCCGAACTAAGGGTTCATCCCTTCTTTGTCAAAGAGTACGAACTGGCCGCGAGGAAATACAGCGCTAAGAGGGCCGCCCGCGTTGTTAATGATTTAAGGGTTTATGACATGAAGTCAAAAGGCGTTGGAAACAGAAGTTGTGATGATGGCGAACTCCTTAAAGAGCTTATATACAAAATAATCAACTAGCAATATATTGAACGGTCTTTGCAGGTCTACAGACGGCACGGCAGAGAATCCCTGTCAGCACCCGGCATCGGGAAATCTCATCGGCTAAGCGTTAGTTATCAATTCATTTCGGGCGATTCGGGAAAATCTGCCCATAGTTTATACCTTTTCCGTGTACCCCTTAGTATTGTTTTCCATGAGTCCTCATCCCTGCTGGCCATAACCGTGGCCGCCGATATGGGGGCTATTACCCATGAGTTCTCGGCCAGCTCTGCATCAAGCTGCCCTTCATTCCACCCGGAGTAGCCGAGAAAAAATCTTATCTGGCCGGGGTCTACCACCCCTCTGGAGCATAGTTTTTTTATGGTGTCAATATCCCCACCCCAGAAAAGGCCATCTTCCACAGGGAGTGAGCCGGGTATCATATCACCGAGGGTATGGATATAGTGTAGTGTATTGGCTGCCACCGGTCCACCCATAGATATATCGGAGCTAAAATTGCCAAAACCGTCAATGGTCTTCTCAACTCTCATGTTGAGTGACTTATTGAGAATAAAACCGACCGACCCCTTTTCATTGTGTTCAACCATATATACCACGCTTCGGGAGAAGAAGGAGTCTGCCAGGAACGGTTCAGATATCAGCACCTTACCACTGCCGGCCACCTTATCTTCCGGATTAATCGAAAAGAGATCAAAATCTTTCTCCATACTGCCAATCGGTTTTTCTGTTTGTTTTTGCCGGCAAATAACCGGCATCAATCATACAGGTAACACAAAATGTGCCATCGATGTTGTATGACACTACCCAATTTAGCGAAAAATATTAAATTGCGGCCACATTCGGACAAATTATTATCCTATACGGATTATGAGCAGATCTGACAGCATTAAAACCCCAACACTATTTCAGGCTCTGATACCCATCCTGTTTCTGATTATTCTTCTAACACTTAATGTAGTCTTTTTTGAAGACACACTATCGGGAGCCAACCAGATTGCCCTGATACTTGCCTCGGCCATAGCCGGGGTAATAGCGGTATCATTGGGTTACAAATGGCTTGACATAAGAACCAAGGCCATCAAGAGCATAGGAGCGGCCATGCCCTCTATACTTATACTGCTGCTTATTGGTTCACTTGCCGGAACATGGATGATAAGCGGTGTTGTACCTATGCTTATATATTACGGCCTTCAGATACTAAACCCCAAGATATTCCTTGTGGCAACGGTTATCATCTGCGCCATAGTGTCGCTGGCAACAGGCAGCTCGTGGTCTACCGTGGCAACGATAGGGGTTGCTCTTCTGGGCATAGGCATAACTCTGGGTATAAGCGTAGGAATAGTGGCCGGTGCAATCATATCGGGGGCCTACTTCGGTGATAAAATGTCACCTCTTTCCGACACCACCAATCTGGCACCTGCGATGGCAGGCACCGACCTTTTTACCCATATCAGATATATGTTCTGGACCACCGTGCCTGCTATAGTTATCTCTCTTATAATATTCCTTATTATGGGGTTCTCATTCGACTTTGCCACCACACAGGCAGATGTTGATAATGTTATGAATGCCATAGAGGCAACCTTCTTTATCTCTCCGATATTGCTGATAGTACCCATACTGCTTATAACCGTCATTGTAAAGAAGGTTCCGCCACTGCCGGCTCTTATATTCGGAACACTGCTCGGAGCCCTCTTTGCCTTTATTTTCCAGCCTCACATAATAAGAGAGGTTGCAGAACTCTTTCTTAAAGAGGGTGATGATCAGGGGTCATACATAAAGATGGCCTACATAGCCATAATGGGAACAATGTTTGGTGAGGTATATGTTACAACCGGTAATGAGGTTGTAAACGACCTTCTTAATACAGGTGGTATGTCCGGCATGCTTAATACGGTCTGGCTCATTATAACTGCCATGGTTTTTGGCGGTATAATGGAGGCATCGGGCATGCTTCTCAAGATAACCCACTACATTATGAAGATGGTACACGGTGCGGGATCTCTTGTAGCATCAACAATGGCAACATGCATGTTTTTCAATGTTACAGCCTCTGACCAGTATCTTAGCATAGTGGTTCCGGGGCGCATGTTCTCAAAGGTTTACCGCGACATGGGCTACAAGCCCGAGCTGCTTAGCCGTACCCTTGAGGGTGGTGGTACCGTAACCTCTGTGCTTATACCCTGGAACACCTGCGGTGCCACGCAGGCCAAGATACTGGGAGTATCTGTATGGACTTTTGCACCTTACGCCTTCTTCAATATTCTGAGTCCCTTCGTTAACCTATTCTTCGCCTCATTCAACCTTAAAATAAGGAGGTTGTCGGAACAGGACCTCGATGAAGAGAGGGGTATGACAGAAGAGCAGAGGCGAGATGTATAGCAATCGCGCCTCCGGCAGCTTTCCTTGTTACGACCTGCAGATATTACTGTTTAAAACTGCGGATATCGCTCCGGGTCTGACTCATGCATAACCTGGTACACCTTTTCAAAGATATCCTCAGCACTCGGTTTTGAGAAGTAGTCCCCATCGGTCGTGTATGCCGGTCTGTGATCTTTAGCGGTAAGGGTTACCGGCTGACTGTCAAGGTATCTCCAGCCACCCTGCGATTCGATAACCTGTTGCATCATAAATGCCGTGGTTCCGCCGGGAACATCCTCATCGAGAAATAGTATTCGTCCTGTTTTGCTCAGTGACCCGACTATAGTACCGGTAAGATCAAAAGGCACAAGGGTTTGCACATCAATCAGTTCAGCCGAAATGTCGTGAGTGGCCAGCTGCTGTACCGCCTCGACCGCTATTCTGAGAGTCGAACCATACGAGACGATCGTAATCTGATCTCCCTGCGACAGAATTTCCGGCACCCCGAGAGGAATGCGGTACTCGCCGATATTATCGGGCATCTTTTCACGAAGACGATAGCCGTTCAACGGCTCTATAACCACCGCAGGATCTTCTCCCTCCATAAGTGTATTGTAGAACCCTGCCGCCCGGGTCATATCTCTGGGAACGCAGACATATACACCTCTTACTGAGTTTATAAGCATACTGATAGGTGATCCGGAGTGCCAGATGCCTTCCAGCCTGTGGCCACGGGTACTTATGATTACCGGGGCAACCATACCGCCGGCGGTTCTATAGTGGGTTGTGGCAAGGTCGTCGCTCATGGTTTGAAGTGCATAGAGCAGATAGTCGAGATACTGTATTTCGGCCATAGGGCGAAGACCCCTGAGCGCCAGCCCTATGCCCTGTCCCAGAATCGTGGCCTCCCGTATGCCTGTATCGGTAATTCTGAGTTCGCCATACCTCTTCTGCAACCCCTCATAAGACTGGTTTACACCCCCTATCCTGCCGGCATCTTCACCGAAAGCTACCAACCTGGGGTACCTTTCGAAAAGAACATCCCAGTTGTCACGAAGTATCTGGCGACCGGGAACCTCTTCACTATCATCACTAAACAGAGGCTTCACCGGCTCGACCTTCAGGGCCGATTTTGATGATTCATTGTAGAGGTGGGTACTGTATGCCTTGTTTGCATCGTCATAATTCCTTTTAAGCCAGCCCTGAAGATCATCTCTCAGGCTATCTGCCTTGGGGCAGGTGCCACAAATATTCCTCAGTATTTTCCTTGCGGCAGAGAAGTTATCTTTTCTTATAGGAGTAAGAATTTTCTTAAGGCTTGCGGTTATTTCATCGACAGCCTGCTCTTTGGGACCCTCTGAACAGCGACATTTTCTCTCTTCTATTATTCTCACAAGAGCATCCCTCTCAACCTTTATCGGCTTTTGAAAGGTCTTCCATGCGCTCTTCTTGGCCTCTTTGGCCTCCTCCTCCACCTCTGACACTATCTTGTCGAGCTCATCATCGGTGGCATAACCAGACTCAACTATCCATTCCCGGAATTTTTTCAGCGGATCAAACTCCTCTTCCCACTTCAGCCGCTCCTCGTTCTTATACCTCTCATGAGAGCCTGATGTGCTGTGGCCAAGAGGCTGAGTAACCTCATCAATATGGAAAAGAACCGGCAAATGCTCTTTGCGACATAGCCCTATGCCATCCCTGTAAAGCTTAACAAGAGAGGGGTAGTCCCATCCCTTGCCGCGAAATATTTCAATACCTCCGGGCTTACCATCTTCAGTAACAAACCCGGCCATTATATCAGATATACTACCTTTAGTGGTCTGATACTCTTTGGGAACAGATATGCCATAGCCGTTATCGTAAACGGAAACAGCCATAGGCACCTGCAGAACACCCGCCGCATTCATAGTCTCCCAGAAGTGGCCCTCCGAAGTGCTCGCGTCGCCTATAGAGCCGAATGCGACCTCATCACCCTTTCGCGACAGGGTATTCAGGCTATGCAACTGCTCATTCTGACGAAACAGTTTTGAAGCGTAGGCCAGCCCGAGAAGCCTCGGCATCTGCCCTGCAGTAGGTGATATATCGGACGAACTGTTTTTCTGACGGGTAAGATCCCGCCAGGTACCATCATCATTAATATTGGGTGTAGCGAAGTGGTTATTGAACACCCTTCCCGCCGAAGAGGGATTCAGGGTCTTGTCACTGGTACCGTAAAGCTGGTGCCAGAACTCCTCGCTATCATAAAGACCCATGGCCATCATCCAGGTCTGGTCGCGGTAATATCCTGACCGCCAGTCACCATCTCTGAACTCTTTAGCCATGGCTATCTGTATAAGCTCCTTTCCATCACCGAAAATACCAAATTTGGCCCGGCCGCTAAGCACCTCCTTACGGCCCATAATACTGAGTACCCTGCTGAGTGAGGCCAGTCTGAAATCAGAGACGACCTCTTTTGCATCAAACTTAATTGCTTTCTCAGCGCTCTTCTTGCCCTTTGCTTTACTCTTTGCTTTACTCTTCTCCATACTCTCTTGTATATTGCTTGCCCTAAATATAATAATATTACAGAGGCAAAAGTTGAAGTCTGTATAACTTAATTTTAAGATTAATCCGGATGCACCCTCTTATACTGTATATGTTGCTATTAATTCATTTCTCCGATATATTGTTGAGAGAGAGAGATGGCATCTCTCTCCCTTAAACAAAAAAAAGGCTCGGGTTGTTTAACCTACAGATAGAGATTACTCCTATATTTGCGGTAGTCAGAACTGCCCGGGTTTTATTAATAGATATAGAGTGAAATAGAATGAGCTTTTTAGAGATGTTTCTCACACTGCTGCTCTTTAGTTCCGCTGTTATTGCCATAGCCCTTGCAGCCATGGGAATAAAGATTCTTATTAAGAGATCGGGTAAGTTCCCCGACACCCATATTGGCCGTAACAGTAATATGAAGAAACTGGGTATCAGCTGTGCCAAGAGCATTGATGTTGGTTGCACTCCCTCATCTCCCGGAAGCAAATCTGATGGCTGTTGCTGCGGCCAGCAGTAGAGAGAGTTATGTTACCTCTCCCGGACAATGGAGAGGCCCCACCTCAGGTCATATATCTGCCTCAACAACCCGGCTACTGCTAACGGAAACTATCACTCCGGACACTCACACATCTCAATCTGATATAAGCCTTACCCTTTCACGGATACCATCAGATATCCACACCTCCACATCATCATCTCTGCCACTATATACCAGCACAGCTTCAAGACCATTCTCAAGTATCAACTCCTTTGCACTCTCCGGACCGGCCACCATACATGCTGTGGCCCATGCATCGGCCCTTGCGCAGTCGCCGGTTACAATGGTGGCACTCAACAGACGGTTGTGGGCTGGCATGCCGCTAACCGGGTCTATGGTATGTGAGTACCTCACCCCGTCAATAACAAAGTAGTTACGGTAGTTGCCCGATGTGGCAAGGGCATCATCATACATCTCTACAACGGCCAGCAGCTCCTGACCGGGCACAATATTGCCATCGCGCGGAGCGTCAATACCGACCCTCCAGGGGCGATCAATATAGCTTCCCGTCGTTCTCACCTCACCACCTATTTCAATCAGGTAGCTCTCTATTCCCAGCGAGTCAAACAGTTCAGAGACAACATCTACAGAGTAGCCCTTAGCCACTGAGTTCATGTCAAGCTCAACCCTGCTGTCGCTTTTCACTATCCGGCCCTCAACAAGAGCAACCTTCTCATAACCGACAAATTTCAGAAGCGAATCGACAGCTGTAGTATCAATCTCTCTGAAACTTCCGGGACCGAATCCCATAGCCCTGACAAGCGGAGCCACAGTTATGTCGAAAAGGCCGCCAGAGTTATATGAAACCTCCTGAGATATCAGAAACACCTCTTTAAAATGGGTGTTAAGCCGGGCATCTTCATTTCTGTTAATAGCCGAAATGATAGATTTATCGTAGTGCAGTGAGAAAGTGCGATCCATCTCACCAAGAAGGTCAGTTACCATTGCGGCGAGGCTATCCTCGCCGATACCGTCAGGCAGCAGTGTCACTATTTTATAAGTTGACCCCTGGGCGTTGCCGGTAAGCGTAATATAATGCTCGCTTCCATCCTTGCACTGGCACAGGATAAACAACATTATGGCGGCCGCAAAGGCAATGGGCGATATCTTTTCTGTTTTAATCATATACAACAACTTACTATTATGAAATAAAAAGACAGCTACTCCGGTAAAGAGTAACCAAGGTACAAAAATAGCCCTTTCGGGACTGATTTTCTGCATATCAGGTTAAAAAAAGAAGAGTTACAGAGAGATGGAGATATAGATGAATAAATAAAGGTTATGGTGATATATATGATGTTACTCTAAACGATCAGGTCGTTGGTCATGATTTTTTTCTCATTCACCAAAAATGAGAATAGGGTATCAACTAAATGAGTAGATTTGCAATGTGACCCTGTATTCTTCGATTCAGTTTCATGGGTCATCATTACATTCCCTTTCCCCAATCAGAAAAGGGCTGCACCCCGCAGCCCTTTCTTTTTTTTCTGCAGATAAGGTCACAAATATCGGTTGGAGCAGAGGGCTTTCCGGATGAGCAGAAAGCGCTCTTTCAACTTTTGGCCTTGACCAAAATTTTGGCTTTCCGTCTTTGTTGCTTGACCAAAAGTTTCTCTCCCACCTTTTGGCCTTACCCAAAGTGCTGATTTCTAACTTTTTTGACGGGCCAAAAAGTTCTCTCTCAACTTTTTGCTTGACCAAAAGTTTTTTCTCTCAACTTTTGGCTTTGACCCAGAGTTTGTCTTTCTACCTTTGCTTGACCAACATCACTATCTCACCTTTTTTTGCTTGGACCAAAAAGCAGGCTTCCACCTTTTTTGCTTGACCAAAAAAGGTGGCCAACCGAGGTCGGCGAAGCCGGGCGAGCTCGCGACCGGACGGGAGCAACAAACTCAAGGCCTGCAGTGAGTTTGGGGATCGGTTTTATAGTGAAGCCGTCCGCGTCGGAACTCGCATGCTTTGCATGCTCAGACAGCCGACGCTTTAACAGCTGCAATTTGTAACTGCCCGTAATATGCTTCACTATTTCAACCGCTCTTTTTCCCAAACTCACTGAGGGCCACATTTAAGCGACTTGCTTATTACGCATTAT
>SLNP01000027.1 GCA_007132995.1 Bacteroidales bacterium
GAGCTCTTCCGCCATCCAGTTCAGGCCTGGATGTTCTCAGGTTGCTCATATCGGTACGCCTTTTTCGCTCGGCCTCTTTAACATCATCTGCAGATCCGGTTGGGATATAGCCCTTCATAAGAGTAGATACTATTTCACGGTTAACCCTGTTTATCATAGACTTAAACAGCTGGAAAGATTCAAACTTATAAATAAGCAGCGGATCTTTCTGTTCATATGTAGCATTCTGAACAGACTGCTTAAGTTCATCCATCTCTCGCAGATGTTCAGTCCAAGACTCATCTATAGTTGAGAGTATTACAATCTTCTCATAAGATTTAACTGTCTCTTCTCCCCCAGAATCAACGGCATCTTTAAGATTTACTATAACCCTGAATACCCGTATCCCGTCCGACACGGGAACAGCTACATTCTCATAAAGATGGGACATCTTCTCATAAACATTCTTCAGGACCGGGTATGCCTGCTCTGATATGGCCTCTACCTTCCGTTTATAGGTATCTGTAACCTTGTCATATACCGCTTCGGTAATATCGCTGGGTGAAGCCTTCAGAAACTCCTTCTCGTCGATGGGTGAGTCAAGGGTGAAAGACCTCAGAAGGTCGAACTGGAAGTTCTCAAAATCGCCATCCTGATGGTACGTCTCTACCATATTCTCAACAACATCATATATCATGTTGGCAATATCGACACTCACCCTCTCTCCCGACAATGCATTCCTTCTCTTTCCGTATATAACCTCCCTCTGGGAGTTCATCACATCATCATATTCGAGCAGCTTCTTCCTGATACCAAAATTATTCTCTTCAACCTTCTTCTGTGCACGCTCTATAGATTTTGTAATCATAGAGTGCTGAATCATCTCACCCTCTTTAAGTCCGAGACGATCCATTATGCCTGATATGCGCTCCGATCCAAAGAGGCGCATAAGATTATCTTCAAGTGAGACAAAAAACTGGCTGCTGCCGGGGTCACCCTGTCTTCCGGCACGACCACGCAACTGCCTGTCAACCCGCCTGGAGTCATGCCTCTCAGTACCAATAATTGCAAGACCTCCTGCCTTTCGCACCTCATCTGTCAATTTAATATCGGTACCCCGGCCTGCCATATTGGTGGCTATGGTAATCGTGCCCCGCTTACCGGCTTCAGCCACTATATCTGCCTCGCGTTGATGCAGTTTTGCATTGAGAACATTATGCTTCAGACCCTTCATCTTCAGCATCCGGCTCAGAAGCTCTGATATCTCAACTGAGGTTGTCCCTACAAGAACCGGCCGGCCCTCACTGTTGAGCTTACTTATCTCATCAATGACCAAGTTGTACTTCTCTCTCTTGGTTTTATATACCATATCCTCACGGTCTTCCCTGACAATTGGCCGGTTGGTAGGTATTACAACAACATCGAGTTTATATATATCCCAGAATTCTCCTGCTTCAGTCTCCGCGGTTCCGGTCATACCGGCTAATTTATGATACATGCGGAAGTAGTTCTGCAGGGTTATGGTTGCATGGGTCTGGGTCGAGGCCTCGACCTTAACATTCTCCTTTGATTCAATTGCCTGGTGAAGTCCGTCAGAGTATCTTCGCCCTTCAAGAATACGGCCTGTCTGCTCATCGACTATCTTCACCTTATTGTCCATCACCACATACTCAACATCCTTCTCGAAAAGACTGTAGGCCTTAAGAAGCTGTTGCATTGTATGTACCCTCTCGGACTTAACACCGAAATCTCTGAGCAGCTCATCTTTCTTCTTAACCTTCTCTTCCGGAGTTATCTCCTCTCTCTCTATTTCGGCAATGGTGGAACCAACATCGGGTAGTACAAAGAAAGAAGAGTCTTCGACCGAGGAGGATATAAGGTCAATACCCTTGTCGGTAAGCTCAATCGAGTTGCTCTTCTCATCTATTACGAAGTAGAGTGGCTCTGTCACCTTAGGCATCTCCCTGCTGTTATTCTGCATATAGAAGCCCTCTGTCTTAAGCAGCAGTGACTTATTCCCTTCTTCACTAAGATACTTTATCAGTGCACTGCTCTTTGGCAGCCCCTTGTATGATCTCAGAAGCAGCATACCGCCCTCTTCATTATTGCCGGCTGCAATAAGCTTTCTGGCATCGGCAAGAATCTGGGTCACGAGTTTGCGCTGGGCCGACATCAGCCTCTCTACCTTTGGTTTAAGCTGATCAAACTGGTCAGTATCACTTTTGGCCGTTGGACCCGATATTATAAGTGGAGTTCGCGCATCATCGATAAGCACAGAATCGACCTCATCAACAATAGCGTAGTGGTGTCGCCTCTGCACCAGATCTTCCATGCTCTTTGCCATGTTATCGCGCAGGTAGTCGAAACCAAACTCGTTATTGGTACCAAAGGTAACATCGGCCATATAGGCCCTTTTCCTGTCGGGAGAGCTGGGCTGATGCTTATCTATACAGTCAACCGTGAGCCCGTGAAATTCATATATCGGGCCCATCCACTCTGAGTCACGCCTTGAGAGGTAGTCATTTACTGTGACTATATGTACCCCCCTGCCCGCCAGAGCATTAAGAAAAACTGGCAGTGTTGCTACAAGAGTCTTTCCCTCTCCGGTACCCATCTCTGCAATCTTACCCTTGTGAAGGGCTACTCCACCGATAAGCTGGACATCATAGTGCACCATATCCCAGACAATCTCTGTACCACCCGCAACCCACCGGTTATTCCAGAGAGCCTTTTCTCCTCTGATAGTAACAGAGCTCCTTGATGATGCCAGCTCCCTGTCGAAATCCTTAGCGGTAACCTCCAGGGTATCATTCTCTTTGAATCGCCTTGCAGTCTCCTTTACCAGCGCAAAAGCCCTTGGTATGAGCTTATTCAGGATATCCTCTATCCTGCCCTCAATATCCTTTTTCCTTTTGTCTATCTCGTTGAAGATCTCCTCTTTCCTGTCGAAATCCTCCTCCTTCTCGGCCCTCTCCGATAATTCGGCAACAACAGCCTCATCATCAGCAATATATTGAGCTATCTCATGCCTGAGTTTTTCAGACTCAACCCTCAGGTCATCATTAGACAGTGAATTGAGCTTTGAATACTCCTCTTGAATGGCATTTACAAAGGGCATAAGCTCCTTAAGGTCACGCTCATACTTGTCACCTATAAAGAGTCCCAGAATCTTGTTTATAAAACTCATATTATTACCTGATCTCTACGCGTTAACGATCCGCAAAATTACTCAATTTTTTCAGTTTTACACCATGCTTTTACCGGGTACCACTCAACTAATTGAAGAGTGCCTCCTGTCAGCTCTTCAGTTTGAATGCATCACCAAACAGAGCTGCCATCCACAGGGTTGTCCGGGCAGTAGGGTTGACAAGAGGATAGATGCGGGCAATTAGCAGTCAGGGGGAAGAGGCAACCGCACATAGTATGCGCAACCTCTTCCCCCATCATGCCTTTATGTTATGCAGTCGGGCCCTAATGCTCCCCCCTCATTGACATAATGTCTCTGTCAAAGAGGTAGAGGTTTTTATCACCAAGCAGCTCAAGCTTATCGATAACAGCCTGCACGGAGGTCTCCTCCTCGAACTGTTCAGCAATAAACCACTGTATCCAGTTAAGCATTGCGTAGTCATTTAGTTCGGTGGCCATGGCAACAATTTCATTAATGCTTTGGGTCACAAACTTCTCATGCTTAAGAACCTCATCGAACATCTCCTTTACAGAACCATAATCTATCGGAGGTTTTTCAAGCGCAGGGATAACGGCATGCTCCCCCCTCTCACTGACATATTTTATAAACCTCATCATATGATCGCGCTCCTCGTCACTCTGGGCGTAGAGCCACTGGGATATCCCCTCCAGGCCCTTGGTCTCTGCCCATGTTGCCATGGCAAGATAGAGGTTCGACGAGTAGGCCTCGCGTTCAATTTGTCTGTTACAGATCTCAAGTAATTTTCTCTCCATAATCATCTGTTTTTGTTAGTTTACAATTGGTTTATATCTATTTTTTATATAGAGTGCCGCACATGTTGCCAGCTAAACATATTCTCTGTTATAGTGATAACAGAACTCCCTGTCACTATAACAAACAGGATCGGTTTTGGTTTACCCGGTAAGCTCCTCTACTATCCCAATAAGTTCATTTATGGAAAAGGGCTTGGGAATAACCCTGTCGGCACCAAGAGCCCGGGCAAGGTTCAGATAGTTATCGGGCCCTGCCTTGCCCCCTCCGGATATAGCGACAATTTTGACATCTGACTCACCGTCGCGTAACTTACGGATAACGGTTAATCCATCTTCATCAGGCATAAGAATATCGGTAACAACAACATCAATAACACCTGGCTTGAAACGGGCAAGAGCCTCTTTCGCACTTGAAGCATCTATAACCGAGTGCCGGAAACGGCTCAATGCGGTCTTGAGCATCTCACGAACGCTTTCATCATCATCAACAAGAAGAATTGTAGCCATTTTATCGGGTATTTAGAAGTGATAATTCGATAGCACCTGTTATCTCTTTAAGTGACACAGGCTTTACAAGCAGGTGTTTTACGATACCTGAGGGTATTCTGTTCTCTTCCCGTGAATAGTTATTGTTCTCAGATATATATATAACCGGGGGTGAGTGAGCGCAATCCTTCAACAGAGAAGTCATCTCAACCAGGTTAAAATGAGCCATATCATCGACGAAAACAATCAGGTCAGGATATTGATCACTCCCTGAAAGAGAGCGCATGAAGTCTGATCCGGAAGATGCCTGCTCTATACAGAAGCCGCTCTTCTCCAATGCGAGCCTTAAAACCTTCGATTCATGCATATTATTACTCACATACAATATTTTTCCGGGGTGTGGATCTTTATCTCTGTATGGAAGCTCAGAGCGATCGGCTACCGGTATATATATTGTCATGGTTGTCCCCTTCCCCTTAAGGGTATCAACAACTATATCCCCCCCCATCTCAGAAACTATTCCATGAACAACGGAGAGGCCAAGGCCGCTTCCCTTCCCTGTTTCGCGGGTGGTATAGTAGGGCTCAAATATCCTTTCGCTACCCTCCTGATCCATACCGCACCCGGTGTCACTGACAGAGACAGTTACATAACTACCGGCAACTATTCCCCTGCTGATCTCCCTTCCGGCGGTCTCTCCTTCAATAAGCTTCGTTTCAGACGATATTATCTTCTCATCACTATCCTCAACAGCGTGAACCGCATTGGTAAGAATATTGAGGAATACCCGGAATAGTTGTGTGGGGTCTGCCATTACAATTGCGCCGGAATCATCATAGAGTTCCCTGAATACCACTTCACCATCTGTCTGGCTTCTGATGAAGCTGATGGTCTCTTTCAGCACCCCGGCCAAATCGACCTCTACCTTCATCTGCTCCATCTGACGGCTAAATGCAAGAATCTGACCGGTAAGAGAGCGTGCCCTTGAGACGGCGTTGATTATTTTAGTCATATTATTACGCAGATCACCCCTCTCGCCTGCATCTTCCAGAGAGAGTTCGGCATACCCGTATATTGCTGTAAGAATATTATTGAAATCGTGAGCTATACCTCCAGCCAGAGCACCTACAGACTCAAGTCTCTCTGCATTGGCAAGTTCCCTTTCAAGCTCAATTTCTCTGGTAATATCCTCCATCGAAAAATCGAGATAGAGTGGTTCTCCATCGCTCTTAAAGCTCGTAAATCCGGTAACACGACAAGCTATATCCCTCCCCCTTATTGTCTTTAAATAGACCCTTCCCAGAGAGAGCCTGCCCGAACGAATCAACCTGTCAAGATGTATTGAGAAGAGAGCCCTGTCTCTGTAAAAGTCTGCAATCCCCATACCCTCTGCCATATCGCTCCTCTCGATTTCCAGGATGGTCATTGAGGCATTATTGAGGTATAGTATATCGCCCCTGATATTGCATCGGATAAGGCCGACAGGAATGTTCGATTCCAGATGCTTAAGCTCGACACTAAGCCTCTTGTATCCCTCCTTACTCTCCTGAATATCGGTTATATCGTAAGTCTCGGCAATAACATGGCTCACAATGCCCCTGGCAGACCTGAAGGGCCTGAAGACAACCTCATAGAGCCTCTCCTCACCGGGCTGGATATCAAATCCGGCCCGGTAAGATATTGCCTCTCCGCTAAAACAGGCATCAATTTTGGGTCTTATCTCCCCCTGAAATATGTCATCACCCCATACATCAGAGAGTAATTTACCCTCAAGCTCTCTCCCAGAAAGAGAGTGTGCCCTGCAGAGATTATTATTAACCCTTTCATAGCGATACTCCCTGCTTATAACACTGATCATAGAGCGGGAGTGGTGAAGAAGATGCTCAGAGAGCCTGTCATTCAGAAGGTGGCTGTCGATCCTGAGTCCGGCCTCTGTCCAGTCAACCACATCGGCTACAAGGCGGGCGAGCTCATCAGGGAGATCTCCTGCGCTGTAGCGATACACCATCACAGGATTGGCTATATCTGAAGTGGTAACTGTATCGAATGGAGTAAGAAGGACAACAGAAGAGGCCTTGCGCCCTGAGGCAGACAGCGCATTGGTATAGTTATCCGATGACCTGTCAGTATGTAGCTCAACAATAAAGATGAGGTCAAAAAACTGGCCGCTGTAGCTATCGCAATCGCATCTGCCTGAAAAGAGTCCGGCCTCAATGCGTAGTGAGTTACTGAAAAGCCTTACCGCCTCATCTCTGAAGTGATCGTCATTTACCAGTATTAATACTCTTAAAGGCATCATAGACAACCGCTGCTGGTTCAGTCGAAATCGAGACCAAAGACCTTTCTCATCTCGACGACCGACCGGTTTACTGATGCAATATACTCAAACTTCTGCTGATCTGTATAGAGAGAGGTGCTCTCTTGATCATCTTTCTCCCCGGTAATGGTGTCAACCTCTGGAACGGTACCGGTAAGATGTTCGCTCAGAGCCCTGATAAACCGCGGTTTTATCGTTGTGTCAAACTCCTCTTTGAGCGAAAGGTTGTCCAGTACGAAGAGAACCCTATTACCGTCAGACATATCCGGAGATATTGTCTCTATCTGTGTAGCTATCCGTGGGGAGAGCTGCTCTACTGTACCGGTAATCTCTCTCCATGCTGCAGCTACAGCCACCTCCATCTCCTCGAATGAACCGGGTTCTTCTCCGGCACAGCTCTCCGCCTCTGCGCTGTTGCTGTCTGAGACAGCCATAGATGGATTCTCTGCCGTATCGCCCCTCTCTCCGATGAGAGATCGCAATGACAAGGTAGAGTGTCTGGCTTGCTTACCGGCATGAAGATCAACCCCTTCTTCTCTACTCTCCTTCTCTTCTCTCTCTTTCTCTGCGGGAGTTGCCTTTACATACTGTTGTCCGGCAGGGGTTTGCCCCGCATCATCCTTATTTGACGAAGGCTCGCGCACTACTGTCAGCCTCTCATCTCCCTTTACCGGGGGGAGTTTATCTTTTTTTTTTATCTCCTCTCCCTGCTCAGCTCCTGCCACGGCAAGTGAGGCTAACTTACAGAGAGATATCTCAACCAGTAGTCGCTGATTCTTACTACTCTTGTATGCGACATCACAGCTGCTGCAAATATCCATCGCCTTAAAGAGGAATGTCTCGCTGCACCTGTGGGCCTGCTCACGGTAACGAACACGCACAGATTCTGCTGTCTCGATTAGTTTTATGGTACCCTCATCCCGGCTCATAAGAAGATTGCGGATATGACTGCCAAAGCCCGAAATAAAGTTATGCCCGTCGAACCCATTCTCCAGTATCTCGTCATATATTAGCAGGGCTTCGGCATAACTTCCCTTCAGGGCTGAATCGACCATACGGAAGTAGTACTCATGATCTAGAAGGTTCAGATTCTTTATGACATCTTCGTATGTTACCCTGCCGCTGCTATAGCTTACTATCTGATCAAAAATAGAGAGTGCATCTCTCATTGCACCATCTGCCTTTACGGCAATTGTATGCAAGGCATCATCATCATACTCTACAGACTCTTTTTTCGCCACAAATTCGAGTCGTCCGGCAATATCAGCTGTCCGTATTCTGTTGAAGTCGAATATCTGGCATCTCGAAAGTATTGTCGGGATAATCTTATGCTTCTCGGTGGTAGCGAGTATGAAAAGTGCGTGCGGCGGAGGCTCTTCCAGAGTCTTCAGGAAGGCATTGAAGGCAGATGAAGAGAGCATATGAACCTCATCAATAATATATATCTTGTACCTTCCTGTCTGGGGAGGGATGCGAACCTGATCCGTAAGGGTTCTTATATCCTCAACCTTATTGTTCGATGCGGCGTCAAGCTCGTGAATATTCAGGGAGCGGAGCTCGTTAAACGAGACACATGACTCACAGCTGTTACAAGGCTCTACCGTCTCTGTAATATTTTGACAATTAATAGTTTTAGCATAGATTCTGGCGCATGTGGTCTTCCCAACACCCCTTGGGCCACAGAAAAGGTATGCATGTGCCAGATAGTTGTTTCTGATGGCATTCTTAAGTGTGTTGGTAATGGAGTTTTGTCCGACAACCATGTCAAAAGTGGCAGGACGGTACTTTCGTGCTGAAACAATAAAATTATCCATACTGGCTGATAGGTATAGAGTCAGTCATCAACGCAATGCTGCGTCACAAATATAGTCAAAAGTGATGAGAGTGACCCTTTCTGAGACAGAGAGCGTCAGCAGGAATAATAGGTGTGGCACCTTTTTTATTTTACAAAAAAAGATTACTTTTGCAGCCAATTTATTCATAAACCATTAACAGAGTTAGTTATGTTGAATCAGTACGAAACCGTTTTCATTGCTACTCCCGTTTTGTCTGAGACCCAGATGAAGGAAGCGGTTCAAAAGTTCAAGAAGATCATCACCGACAATGGGGGTGAGATCGTTCATGAAGAGAACTGGGGGCTGAAGAAGCTGGCCTACCCGATACAGAAGAAATCGACCGGCTTCTACTATCTTATTGAGTTTAAAGGTTCCGGTGACCTTATAGAGAAACTCGAAATACAGTACAGGAGAGATGAGAGGATATTGAGGTTCCTCACATTCAAAATGAACAAATTTGCTGTCCTTTATGCTGAGAAGAAGAGAAAGCAGAAAGAGGCCGAAAAAATTACGGAGGAATAGGTTATGGGTGCAAATCAATCAGAGATAAGATATCTTACACCTCCGACGGTTGAGGTAAAAAAGAAAAAGTACTGTCGCTTTAAAAAGAACAGGATTAAGTATGTTGACTATAAAGATCCTGAGTTTCTCAAAAAGTTTCTGAACGAGCAGGGTAAGATATTGCCCAGAAGGCTCACAGGTACATCACTGAAATACCAAAGGAAAGTTGCCAGGGCTATAAAGAGGGCGCGTCATCTCGCCTTGCTGCCATATGTAACTGATCTGCTAAAATAGATAGGAGGAGATTATGGAGATTATTTTAAAACAGGATGTTCCAAATCTTGGACAGCGGGATGATATCGTCAATGTGAAGAATGGCTATGCTATAAACTATCTTATTCCTAAGGGCCTGGCGTTGCAAGCAACAGCTTCCGCAAAGAAGACCCATCTTGAAAACCTTAAGCAGAGAGAGCACAAGGAAGAGAGCGTCAGGGCGGAAGCCCGTGAGCTGGCTGCCTCACTTGAGGGGGTAAACCTGGTAATTGGAGCCAAGCTCTCCACTTCAGGAAAGATATTCGGATCGGTAAATACCATACAGATTGGTGAAGCTCTGACCCAAAAGGGATTTGATATTGACAGGAAGAAAATCACCATCGAGGGTGACCAGATAAAAGAGGCTGGTAAATACAAGGCAAAGATCAAGCTTCACCGCGATGTTACAGCGGAGATAGATTTTGAGATAGTAGCAGAATAGCATATTCTGCCAGCAAATCTGACAGATAACAGAAGAGAGGGTGTCGCTCGACACCCTCTCTTCTGTTTATCATGCATTTAACGGGTGTCAACTACTGACACCCTTATGCTTTTATCGATACGAATAAATCAGGACTTAACCGCGATTGTCTCTATCTCCACAAGAGAGCCCAGCGGAAGACCTTTTACCGCAAAAGCTGCCCTGGCGGGCTTCTCTTCGGTATAGTATTCGGCATAAACCTCGTTCATAGCTTTGAAGTAATCCATATCTGCAAGAAGGCAGGTAGACTTCACCACATCACCAAAGCCGTATCCTGCTGCTTTGAGTATCGCACCTATATTCTCCATTACCTGTCTGGTCTGGGTGGTGATATCGTCACCGGCTATTTTTCCGGTTGAGGGATCTATAGGTACCTGACCCGAGATGTAGAGTGTCCCATTCACTTCAATGGCCTGACTGTAAGGGCCCACTGCCGAAGGGGCCTCGCTGGTAGAAATAATCTTTTTCATAGTTACTCTCTCTTTTGTTTATTAATCTGAATCATATTATGAGTTTTACTCTCTATGGTCTGCTGCTGGCGGCTCTGTCGTCAAAGCATTCCGGCACATCAATTAAAACTTTGCCTCAGAAGTTGTCACGATAGTCTCTTCTGCGCTCATACTTCAGATCGCTTAGTATTGCAGAAGTAACACGAAGTGTAAAGTCCCAGCTTCTGAGGTATCCCGTTGGCACCCAGTTAAAGCTCATCTGCCAGCAGTGAAGATCTCTTTCAACCCCAATGCGCGTCATTGTCACTTCCCTCTGTTTTATGTCATATCCGCTAACATAACTGATCCACATCTTCTCTCCTATTCTGAGGTCTCCGGTAAATGTGACCTGCTGACTACGCCGTGAATCGGTCATGAATCGGGTATAGCTGTAGCTGTATGCTATTGACATACTCCATGGAAGATCAACCCTCATATATCCATAATCATCAAAGCGGGAATCTCCATTATGTCCGTTATGGGCAGATGGGAACTGCCCCCCGTTTTCAGGTGTGGCTCCTCCGCCACCGGTTCTTCCCTGTCTCGCGGTTGAGTGGCCGCCATTATCACCACTCCCCATCCATCCCTGTATAAGTCTGCCAAGATCGAAGCTTACACTGGTGCGGAAGTTCTGCAGGCTGGCTACCCCTTTGCCCGACTCCCATCTGTAACGATCAATGGTTCTGCCGGTAGTATCGGTATCGTAGATAGACCAGTTACCGCTGGCGGTTACACTTATTTGGTCCAGCAGGGTTGTTCTGAAGCTCATAGTGACAGGCGACCAGTTAAGTGAATCGGCAAACAGGTTGTAGTTTGTAGAAAAATTCAATCCCTCAATCAGCCGTCTGTTAGTTGCCTCACCGGTAGTATCTCCCCTTTCAAAAACCTTTGCTTCAACAATATTGCCTAGCGAGATGCTTACATTACCGCTTCTGCCGGGCAGAGAGGGTGTACCATAAAGGCTGTTTTCAAAGATAGAGTAGGTTGAGATATTGCCAAGCGTGTCGCGCTGTACTTCACGATACATTGATGATGCAAGCTGCTCTATATGGGGCACATAACTAAAGCTGAACGAAGGTCTTATAACCTGTCTTACAGCCTCAACCCGCGAATCACGCCTAAGCGGGGTAAAAAAGACGAACATCTGAGGCGAGAAAGATGCCCGTATTGAAGGCCTGAGTGCGTGGCCGTAAAAGAGGCCGGAGATGGTATCTGTAACCACCCTCGGAGATATCTGGTTAAGATCCGGATCGAAATGGTCAGGCTCCCACCTTCTTTCAATTCTGGAAGGGTACAACACGCCACTGTATGACAATGAGGGTGATATTGAGAAATTATTGAATGGCTGTACCTGAAAACTCAGCGGAATATCGTGTTTAAAGCCGGCTCTGGAGTCACTCCATACATGACGGGTAAAGAGAAGACTGTCGTATGTACTTATCTGATTATTCATCCTTGCAGTATATTGGAACTGTATATCCTCATACCATCTTGAAGGGCCGGCCGCAGTACGGGAGCGAAACGGGAAAATACGAGAAACATTGAAGATGACATTGGGAAGGTTCAGGTTGACAGTCTGATTGGCAACATTCTGACTATGGTTAAGACTGGCCTGCAGATTGAAGGGGGTACCGGCCCAGTTTCTGGAGTAACTTACCGATGAGTTTCGCTGAGTGGTAACATTCTCCAGGGGCTGATAGGTATTGTTTCTGTCGAAATTGCTTGAGCTCATATTGACACTGGCCGAAAAGCGGGAGCCGGGATGCGCTTTAGGGTCCTGGGCATGACTCCATGTAACCCTGTAGTTCCTCGACCTGGAGTAGTCCTCAAGCCCTCTGTAGCCTGTAACATTATTGGCGTAGCTGAATGAGAAGTTACCCGAAAACCTGTAACGGAGGTTGTACCTGGTATTGGCCGAACCAAGCCATGTACCGTTGGTATATATGTTTCCTGTCAGCCTTAAATCAAAGTAGTCATTACCGGCAAAATAGAACCCCCCGTCGGCAAGATAGTATCCGCGAAGCTGCTCCTGACCATATCTTGGCATAATGATACCTGAGGCGAGCCTCTCCTGCACCGGGAAATAGCCAAAAGGGAGTATTATGGGAAGGGGGATATCTTCGATTACCAGATAGGCCGGGCCGCTCACAATCCTCTCGCCCGGATAGACCTTTGACCGGGGCATCACTATTTTGAAATGGGGGTGCTCCGCATCACAGGTGGTATAGCTGCTACCTCCCAGATGCAGGGTTCCGTCATCATGCATCTTTGTTACCGAGCTGTGCAGGAAGCCATCCTCCTGCTGGGTTACTACATTATGAATAATAGCCCTCTCAGTCCTGAAGTTATATTTTAATGACTTGACCTCAAACTCTTCGTTACCCTCGCGAAATAGTGCTGTGCCTGTGAGGTTACCCGTTGAATCGCGTCGTCCCGAGGCATAGACAGTAGCCTCATCCATATCCAGAACGATAGAGTCCGCTCGCAGGAAGATATTGCCGTATGTCACCTCAGCCCCGTCAATGAGGTAGACCTTCCTGTTTACAAGATCGTTTATTTTGGTTCCGGCTGCCCGATAGGTTACCGGAGCATCTATGGCTCCGGATGATACACCAAGCCTCATGCGTATAGTATCATGATCTGCAGCCACTGTTGTATCCCTTATAACATCTGTCTGCTGGCCCGAAATGTGCACAACGGCAAAAAGAGCCAAAAAAAGAGCCGCTATGTGTCTCTTGCTTATCAAGGAATACGACTTAAAAACACTATTTTTGTATGTTTTCTGTTTCCAACCTATATTTGACAGGCAAAACTATAAAAAAAAAGCGGGCCTGAGATGAATGCCACAACAAATAAGAGCGGTTACAAATGGGGCTGCATCATCGGTTCAATTCCGGCCCTCCCTCTTCTTGCACTCTTTCTCCTTACCCTTGCCATGCCACTTAATGGTAACGGGCAAGAAAGGAAGTTTGTTGTTGTTATCGACCCCGGTCACGGGGGGCGTGATCCGGGAGCTCTGGGGGCAACAAGCAGGGAGAAAGATGTTGTCCTGGCAGTGGCACTTAAAACAGGAGAATACATAAGAAGGTACATGGACGATATTGAGGTGATTTTTACACGCGAAGCAGATGTACATGTCGATCTGGATCGCAGGGCTGAAATTGCCAACAGCAACAGGGCCGATCTTTTCATATCAATACATGCGAATGGTTTTCAGAACAGATCTGTCAGAGGGGCCGAAACTTTTATTCTGGGGCCCACCAGGGGTGAACAGAACCTCGAGCTTGTAATGAAAGAGAATGCGGTTATTTTACTGGAAGAGGACTACTCAACAAGATATGAGGGTTTCGATCCGAAGTCTCCCGAATCCTATGTAATATTCACCCTTATGCAGAATGTTTACCAGAAACAGAGTCTGGAGTTTGCCGGTCTGGTACAGGATCAGTTCAGAGACAGGGTTAACAGATCAGACAGGGGTGTTAAGCAGGGTGGGTTGCTGGTGCTCTGGATGACAACAATGCCAAGCGTACTTATTGAACTCGGGTTTATCTCAAATCCTGAGGAGGAGCGATTCATGAACTCGGAAGAGGGGCAGGTTTATCTTGCTTCGGCGATATTCAGGGCCTTCAGAGACTACAAGAACAGTATTGACAAAAAAAGTGTTGTAAGTGTTGCCCCCGGTGAGACCAGGGAAGAGGAATCTGAAAAGGATGACATCTGGTTCACTGTACAGATAGCATCCACCACATCAAGAGTGGGCCTCCTTTCGGAGAACTTCAGAGGGCTCGACAACCTTCATGAGATAGTTGGTGAAGACCGTAACAGATATACATCAGGAAGGTTCACATCATACCAGAAGGCTGTAGCCTACAGGAGAGAGGTAAGCAAACTCTTTCCTGACGCCTTTGTCACAGCGGTTAAAAACGGGAGAATCATACCTCTTCAGGAGGCAAGAGAAAGGATAATAAGATGAGTGAAGTGACTGCCAGAGTCAGGATTCCCAGAGAGATAAAAATAGGGGTAACAGCCCTTCTCACAATAGCGGCTTTTGTATGGCTTTACGGATTTCTAAAAGGCGAAAACATCCTGAAGAGGACATCTCTATACTACATTGTTTATGATGATGTCAGCGGGCTAAAAGAGTCTGATCCGGTCGAAGTTAGTGGTTATAAGGTTGGCATAGTTCAGGATGTCAGCTTTATAGATGACGGCAGTGGCAGGCTTATTGTCAGTTTAAGTATAGAGGAGAAGATCGCTGTTCCCAAGGGCAGTGTGGCCGAGATAACGCCGGCCTCTCTGATAGCCGGAATGAAAATACGGTTACTATTCAGTGGCGCCCCCGCCTTTTACAGTAGCGGAGACACAATAAAGGGCAGAGTTGAGCAGAGCATACTAGTTACTGCGGAGAAGGAGCTTCTACCCCTCAGAGATGGGGTTACCTCCACCCTTGCAAGGCTTGATTCGGTGCTGGCCGGTATTGACAAGATGTTATCTCCCTCCTTTATTGAAGATTTAAATCAGAGTGCCGCAAACATAAAGGAGATAACCGGCTCTCTGGGCAATACCCTTCAGGAGAGAGAGAGAGAGTTGTCGGAAACTGTTGAAAATCTGCATCGCTTTTCGGGTGTTATGGCAGAGAGAGCCTCATCAATAGACACAATGATACTCAACATCGCAGCCATATCCGATTCACTGGCGAAATCAGATCTTTTCCCGGCACTCAGCTCCCTCAGTAAGGCAGCAAATGAGACATCAGAACTTCTTGCAGAGCTTAACAGCGGGAAAGGTTCAGCCGGAATGCTTCTCAAAGATGACGCCATGTACATAAACCTGACCAGAAGTCTTGAGGATCTTCAGCGGCTTCTGGAAGACCTCCGGGAAAACCCCGGGAGGTACCTTCACTTCTCCATTTTCGGTCGGAGGAATAATTAAAGCTTTAGATCAGCATTCTTAAGAAGTAGAGCAATAGGATAATAGGATCTGAAGTGCGATCTTTTATCCATTTTTCATCGATAAAAGAGCCTCTTTAAAAGGCTGGTCATACAAAGGCCTGACAATGAATGCGGAGTGTGTTTTGGTTCCTTAAAACATTGTAAATCAGCGCTTTATTTATATAATTTTTTTTCATGCGATAACTGTTTGACCATTAAAACCATATACTTTTTTTGTCAAAGTCAACAGCAAATAGATTTTTTTTTTACCGATTTTTTTTCAAATATTGTTTGCTCATTCGACGAATGTCGACTTTTTGTTTTACCATATAACCAGCCAACATAATATGAAGAGGTCTCATCATGATGTATGGAGTAACTGCCTCCAAATAATAAAGGATATAATACCGGCAGTTAGCTTTAAGACATGGTTTGAGCCTATAACACCGTTGAAACTGGAGAACAATGTGCTCACAATTCAGGTGCCCAGTCCCTTCTTCTACGAATATCTGGAAGAGCAGTACATTGACATTCTCAGGAAGACTTTACGCCGTGAGATAGGTTCTGAGGCCAAGCTTGAGTATAATGTAGTGATGGAGAACAGCACCTTCTCCAATGGAAAGCCCTACACCGTCAAATACCCATCCAGAAACAAGGCTGAACTAAGCAACAAGCCTGTGCAGGTCCCCCTCGAGGTTACGCAGTCTTCCATAAAGAATCCCTTTATCATACCGGGTATAAAGAAGGTACATTTCGATCCAAGGCTCAACCCCGATTACAACTTTAATAATTTCATAGAGGGAGAGTGCAACCGGCTGGCCAGATCTGCCGGTCTTGCAATAGGTGAGAGTCCCGGAAAAACTGCCTTCAACCCGTTAATGGTATATGGCGACCCGGGGTTGGGTAAAACTCATCTGGCCCAGGCCATCGGTATTCTGGTAAAAGAGAAGCACCCCGATAAGGTTGTACTCTATGTCAACGCAAACAAATTTCAAACACAGTTCGTTGAGTCAATAAGAAACAACAACCGTAATGACTTTCTCCATTTCTATCAAATGATAGATCTGCTTATACTTGATGATGTTCAGGAGTTTGCGGGAAAGGAGAAGACGCAGGACACTTTCTTCCACATATTCAACCACCTGCATCAGTCGGGCAAACAGCTTATTCTAACATGCGACAGGCCACCTGTAGAGCTTCAGGGAATGGAGCAGAGGCTTCTCTCGAGATTTAAATGGGGTCTCCTGGCCGATCTGCAGAGACCCGACTATGAAACACGGTTGGCCATACTGAAGAATAAGGCATATAACGACGGTATAGATCTGCCATCAGATGTCTTTGAGTATCTCGCCGAAAATGTTTCAAACAATGTAAGAGAGCTTGAGGCTGTGCTCATATCTCTCTATGCCCAGTCAACCCTGAACCGAAAAGAGATCACTCTCGAGCTGGCAAGGGAGATTATTGACAAACTTGTAAGCAGCTCAAAGAAAGAGATTACGATAGACTATATACAAAAAGTGGTATGCGACTACTATAAAATACCGCTTGAACTTATGCAGGGTAAGACAAGAAAAAGGGAGATAGTACAGGCAAGACAGGTCTCCATGTTCTTTTCGAAAAGTCTCACCAAGTCATCGCTGGCCAATATAGGAGCCAATATAGGAGGTAAAGATCATGCCACGGTACTGCACGCCTGTAAGACCGTTAATAACCTCATTGAGACTGACAAGCACTTCCGGAATCAGATAAGCGAGCTGGAGAAAAAACTTAAGGTTTAGCCGGTTCTCCTACTCTCTCTCCACCGATTATCGGTAAAGGAGCCTTTGTTTTTACATTTTTTTTTCGTATTTTTCCCCTTTCGATAAACCGGTGGCTCCTATGATAAGGTTCCTTAAAAGAAACTGCGTAATTCTGAGCCTTCTCCTGCTCACCCTTGTATCTGTGGCATGTGCCTCATCCAGAAGGGGTACATACCTTGAAAGAAGACGAAAGGCGACTCTTGTGAACACTTCGCAGCTTGGAAAAAACCGATATTTTTTCTCACCGCAGTATCAGCGAAGACTACAAAGAGATATCAGACGAAGAAGGCGATAGCATCTCCCTGCCAGCTAATGCTCACCCTACAGGTAGAGAGTCAGTCCGTCGTAGGCAAGCGAAACATCTTCAGGCAGCTCCGGAGAGACATTGATGTATCTGCCCATATGGTGTCCAATATGGGTCAGGTATGTATGCCGGGGCAACAGCAGCCGGGATATCTCCAGAGCACCATCCAGGTTAAAGTGCGATATATGCTTCTCCTTTCTCAATGCATTTATCACCAACAGATCTACCCCTTTAAGAAGCGACAGACTTTTGTCAGGAATAGAGTCGGCATCTGTAATATAGGCAAGATTACCCATCCTGAAGCCATATACCGGAAGTTTCCTGTGAAATACCCTTACCGGTACTACCTCTACATTGCCCACGCTAAAAGGAATACCATCTTCAATATTTATAATATCCATTCTGGGTATTCCGGGATATCCCGGTTCACAGAACACATATGAGAAAACACGCTCAATAGCCCTTCTTGCCCTGGTCTCAGCGAATATTTTCATTGGCCTCCTGCTTAGATAGTTATAAGCACGAATATCATCAAGTCCGCCAATATGGTCCAGGTGCTCATGAGTCACAATAACGGCATCAAGCCGGGAGACGCCCTCTCTCAGCATCTGTTGGCGGAAGTCAGGGCCGGCATCTATTGTCACTACAGCATTTTCACTCTCAACAAGAAGAGACGACCTGAGGCGTCTGTCTCTGACATCATCAGAGATGCAGGTATCACACCTGCAGCCTATGACAGGAACGCCCTGAGAGGTGCCGGTACCCAGAAATGTAATCTTCAATTTCTTCACAACAGATCGATATTGTTCAATATCATAGAGCAGTGGCGACACGGGGAGAGCCTAATCGGGGAATCCTACCGCCAATAAAGCGACAACTGCTCTTATTTGCGAAATTAGTCGTTTTAAATGTCTGCAACAATGTTCTCTCTCAAGTTTTGGCCTTGACCCAGAGTTTGGCTTTCTACCTTTGTTGTTTGACCAGCATTTCTCTCTCACCTTTTTTGCTTAGACCTAAAGTGTTGATTTATAACTCTTTTGACGGCCCAAAGGTCTCTCTTCTACTTTTTTTGCTTAGACCAAAAGTGGGCTTCCACCTTTTTTGCTTGACCAAAAAAGTTATCTCTCAACTTTTGGCCTTACCCAAATTTCGGCTTTCTACCTTTTGCTTGACCAGCATCACTATCTCACCTTTTTTTGCTTGACCAAAAAAAGGTGACCAAAAAAACTCAAGGCCTGCAGTGAGTTTGGGGACCGGTTTTATAGTGAAGCCGTCCGCGTCGGAACTCGCATGCTTTGCATGCTCAGACAGCTGACGCTTTAACAGCTGCAATTTGTAACTGCCCGTAATATGCTTCACTATTTCAACCGCTCTTTTTCCCAAACTCACTGAGGGCCAAATATAAGCGACTTGCTTATTACGCATTATTGCTAAAGAGACAGGTCTGTCTTACATGATCACAACACAACCCGTACTGAGAGCAAGCGCACATTATCCCCGAACCCGCTTAAGGCCAAATATAATCGACTCGCTAATTGCGCAGGACTGCTAATGAGATAGATTTGCCTTACATGCTCGCAACACAACCCGTAATAAGAGAACCTGTCCGTTTATACATGATAACCACACAAACCGTACTTGGTGTACACCACTTTATTTCCCGAAATATCTTAAAGCCTTTTTTTAGTGCGAGCGTTAGCGAGCACTTCTCTACGCTCTACGCTCTACGCTCTCCGCTCTACGCTGCGAGCTGCGCCAGCAGCAAGCCCATTCCCTATGCTCCATGCTCTATGCCCTATGCCTGCGAACGCAGTGAGCTACGCTCTACGCTTTACGCTGCGAACTGCGCTAGCAGTGAGCCATCGGGCGCCAGCCCGAGAAGCGAGCACCTCTTTACGCTTTACGCTTTACGCTGCGAGCTGCGCCAGCAGCAAGCCCATGCCCCATGCTCCATGCCCTATGCCCTATGCGTGCGAGCGTCAGCGAGCACTTCTCTACGCTACGAGCTGCGTCAGCAGCGAGCCCATGCCCCATGCCCTTTGCCCTTTGCCCTATGCCCTATGCCCTTTGCCAGCGAGCGCAGCGAGAAAATTATCTGAAAAGCCTATATTTACGGCTTATATGCAGAAGATGCCTGAAAAGAGAAGTAAAATGGGAAGGCTGCTCCTTATACCGGTAATGCTGGGCGAAGGAGATCCGCGCAGATCAATACCGGAACAGTCTATTGAGGCTGCCGCAGATTTGCGACACTTTATCGTAGAGGATATCAGAAGCGCCAGAAGATTTCTGAGACTTATTGACCCCGCTTTCCCTATCGATGACTCAAAGTTTACTGTTATAGACAAACACAGCAAAGTAAATGATACAGACAGCCTGATCTCTGTGGCCGGCAAAGGATACGATACAGGACTGATGAGTGAGGCAGGCATGCCCGGGATTGCCGACCCGGGCAGAGAGTATGTTGCAGCCGCACACCGGCATGGGATACAGGTTGTCCCTCTTGCAGGCCCATCTTCATTATTCCTGGCACTCGCCGCTTCCGGACTCAACGGACAATCTTTTTCATTCAGGGGATACCTGCCGATAAAACCGGGAGAGAGGGCTGCCGCACTGCAAGAGCTGGAAAAGAGATCAAAAAAGGGGGAAAGTCAGATTTTTATGGAGACCCCCTACAGGAACAACAAGTTAATTGATGACATTATCAGGTGTTGCAACAGAGACACCCTGTTATGTATAGCAGCGGCCTTAACGCTTGATAATGAATATGTCGAAACAAAAACCATAGGAGATTGGGAGAAGAGAAAGCCAGACATCAATAAGATACCAGCTATCTTTATTATACAGGCTTGAATATTCTGCCCGGTAACTACAACATAAGCAGAGAGATTACCACCAGACACCTCTGCAGCCTTAAGCCATAAAGCACCATAAAACAGTAGGGACCCTGCCTGTTTCGACAGAGTCCCTCTATTATTTTGTAAAGTGATTATCGCCAACTACCTGCCAGAGGGGCTACCCTCTATGGAATAAAGAGGCACTAATCGTCACCATTATCGCCATTATAACCATTATCACCGTTATCGCCATTATCGCGATTTGGTCCTGGTATAACCTCCTCAAGTACGACGGTGTAAAAAATTGGAGTATATCCCGGTATCATGCCGTGACCATACGGACCGAAAGCCAGCTTGGACGGTAAAAGAAGCTCTGCCTCACCCCCCTCTTTCATAAGGGATAGGCCCTCGGTAAAACCATCTACAAACTGAGAGGATCCAAAAATAATCTTCAGCGGCTCATCGTGCTGCTGATGTGTATAGCCGTCAAAGAGAACTCCTGTCAGAAACCTCGCGGTATAGAAAATTCCAAGGGTATCACCCTCAACCGGATACTCCCCGTCTCCCTCCATGAGTTCAATATAGTAGAGGCCAGACTCAAGCGGATCTACTGTAATATTATTGAGCCGTAAAAATTCTCTTATCTGCTCCTCCTCATGGGTTTCTAGCCTCGACTTCAGGTCGCATGATGATACCGCAAAAACGGTTGTTGCAATCAGCGATATTAGTATAAAATAGACTCCTCCCCTGCTCTTTTTCATCTGATAAACATTTGCGATACACCAATCTGAGTAACAGATGTGGCGCACCCGGTTAATATTTAAACTGTAATTACCATTATTCCCTGTGCAAAAATAGTCATTATACTATTTAGGTTCAACTATCTCTATCTCATACACCACTACCGATCGTCCGGGAATACGGTTACCGTCCCCCAGAAGGCCATGTGCAAGAAAGTAGGGCAGAATAATTTTTGCCCCGGCTCCCGGTTTCAGCATTCTCAATGCCTGATCGAGCCCGCTCTCAATATCGCTCTTGCCCACCGTTATGGTACGGGGTCCGCTCTCATCGGACGAGTAACATACGGTACCATCAAGCAGGGTTGTGGTATACTCTATAACAATGGTGTCTCCAAAACCAAAACGGTCTCCGCTACCGGAGTCTGCTATGTGGTACCAGAAACCGTGAGGCGACAGGGTCATATTAACCCCTTTCCTCTCTATATAGCTCTCTATCCTCTCACGATCTTTCTGAACCATGTAGCGATTTATCTGCTCCATCTCATCATCATCAGGTATGTGAAGAATGATATTATCACCCTCATTATCACCCCCCCTGCATGACATGATGGAGATAAGAACCACCACAACCACTATCAGATCATACTTCATACAACTCCGATTTAAGGTAGCTCCTGGCCGTCCTCTCCGGCCATAAAGAGCTTCAGGCTATCTTTAAAACGGCCAAGAGCGCTTTCTAGTGTATCAGAATACTCTCCACCCGCCGCATTTCTGTGCCCGCCACCATTAAAATAGCTGACAGCAAAGTCATTTACCGACAGATCTCCCTTCGATCTGAACGACACCTTCACAAAACCCTCTTTCTCTATAAAAAGGGCAGACATACGGAGACCACTTATAGAGAGGGGCATGTTAACAAGCCCTTCGGTATCGCCCTTGGCATAGGAGTACCTCTTCAGATCTTCCCTGGTGAGCCACATATATGCTGTTCTGT
The DNA here is from genome assembly GCA_007132995.1 of Bacteroidales bacterium. Taxonomy (GTDB): domain Bacteria; phylum Bacteroidota; class Bacteroidia; order Bacteroidales; family VadinHA17; genus SLNP01. The sequence continues at coordinate 21,962 of SLNP01000027.1, forward strand.
ACTCTGTCAGAACCACCATTCTCTGAGACAGCACCATACCCACAAGCCGCATCCTCTTCTCCGAAAAGTTGTTGTAGAGCCTGTCATGAACTCTCTCCCTGTCTATACCTGCGTCCAGTAGACCGGCTACCAGCCTGAGGGTATCTCCGTTAAAAGAGCCATGTACAAAATTACCTGTATCGGTAACAACTCCGGTATAGATGCCTGTATTGTAACTATCTGACGAGTATGGCTGCCCGTCATTAAGGGAGGTTACAACCTGATGTACAATCTCAGCAGTAGAGGAGAAGGAGGTGTCTGAAATAGTAACATCGGCAAATGGCACAGGATCTATATGGTGATCGATAATAATTTTTGGTACATCTCTTCTCAATATCGCCCTCCTGGCATCACCAAGCCTCTCAGGGTTGTTGAAGTCGAGAAAGAACATGAGATCACAACCATCTATCGCCTTCTCTGCCTTCCGGCGATTCCTCTTGTATATCAGAATGCCGTCAGCTCCATCCATCCATAAAAGAAACTCCTGAAGATAGTTGGGAGATAGTATCGATACCTCCTTGCCCTTTACCGATTGTAAATAGTCAGCAAGAGCTATGGCAGAACCGACAGCATCACCGTCGGGATTAACATGACAGACTATCAGAATTTTTTCCGACCTGGCCGTCAGCTCTTCAACTTTTTTTCTAATTTTACCGTTAAGGTACAAAGCGTTGCATTCTGTTTGGCCTGCAAAGATAAGAATAAAGATCATCATCTCTTAGGTGTAAAACCACAGGAAAAGATTAAACCATGTATAACAGCAGTCATGACTTCACCTTCGCAATAGTAAAGCCAAATGCTGTAAAGGCGGGGAACACCGGCCCCATACTGGCCATGATCAACAAGGCAGGATTCGAAATCACCGCTATGCGTATGGTTAAATTAACCAGGGCGCAGGCCAGCTCTTTTTATGACATACACAGGGGTGAAGAGTTCTTCATACCGCTGATAGATTATATGACATCAGGGCCGGTTGTGGTTATGATTCTTCAGCATCAGACGGGAAACAGCGTTGGAAGATTCAGAGAGCTGATGGGACCCACCGACCCCTCTGAGGCTCCGGAGGGTACAATACGAAAACTATTTGCTGAATCTCCAAGAATGAACGCAATACATGGTGCCGACAGCAAGATGAATGCTGAAAAGGAGTCTAACTTTTTTTTCTCGGGAATAGAGAGATTCTACTCTACATAGGGACATCGCCGACAATATACAAAAAGTCAGCCCCCCGGAAAGCAATATATAGTATTCAATTAATCACTACTGCCTGCCTTAATAAAACCTTTTTACTTTATTTGCACCCCTGAAAACAGTTACCTCATAATTGCAACCATTAAAACATATAGTTTATGTCACCCGATTTCTCGGATAGAAAGGTTCTGGAAAAGTACTCATCAGCTTTTACTCTGTCAGACATGGAGATCTTTATTTTCCCCGATCTCTTTTTCCCGCTGGTTCTGGCAAATATTATGTCGCCTGAAATATGGAAATGGAAGGAGGATGAGTGGTTCAAAAATATTGAGAAGAAGGGGTTCAACAGAAAGGTTAACCGGATAAAACAGTATGTGATTGACAATTATGTGTTTAACCTTGATCTTGCTACCTGGGGGCTGACAACCAAAAGCCGGGAGAAGGAGAGATTCCGCGACCACTTTGACATTAATACCCTGAAGGAGTCAAATGCACTCTTCGGATATGAGGGTGACAAATACTACTTCTCGCTCGATATAAGGAGACACTTCGGTCTCGATAAATACGATAACGATATTATTCCCTACTGGAAAACAGAGACTGTCGAGGCAATGAATGCCTTCAGGAATAAACCTATGTACAGTACCGGAGCAGGCGAGTGCGTTTCGCTGGCAGCTCTATATGCAGCAGCCCTCTTTATTGTAGGGGGCATTGACCTTAAAGATATCTTTATCATTGCCACACCTCTGCATTCACAGAACTTCATAGCCATTAACGAAGGAGTCATAACCAATAACCGGAGAATTGTTACCAAGAATATGTGGTTCAATGGTACAAGCATGTCGGCAAAGGCAAGAAGAGCTATAGAGAATGAGAAGATTACTATTGTCTCACATATCACAGGACACATTCATACTGTTTACCGGGAGGCTACCATCGATCCTGAAAGATATGACCTCTTCTCTGCTAAACTCAACAGATATCTTGAAACCAAAATCGACAAACAGGTTTTTATTAATTTCCTAAGGTTCAAAAAATACAAGAGCCTGTTTCAATACCGTGATGACAAGAGAGGGAAAACAAGGTATATTGCCCTTGAAAAGCTATTTGAATATGAGCATCTCAGCAGGTACAATGTTGCTCTGGGGTCACGCGATGCCATGCTTGCTGAGATGGATGGTGACGAATTCAGCCTCTCTCCGCTTGAGGGCAGAATTACTCTAAACGATTTTGAAGATATACTTGAAATATGCGTAGGTCAGAAGAGCTGCTGCATATTTAAAACGATAAAAGAGAGCATACCCGGACTACTTGAGATAGTGCCGGAAGAGATGTTCACGGAACTAGGCTCCTTCCTGAAGGTTATACCAAGACTCCCCTCATGTGATAGAGACTATATAGCAAGCCCATACCCTGATATTAAGAGAGGCGACAGCAGGGAAACTATAACAAAAAAAATCATTGATTCGGCAAGTGAGTCAGAGATGTCAATGCTGGCTATCTATGCTGCCAGGATGATGGATATGGCCGACTGGACTCCTTTTATCAAAGCAGCAATCGAGAGGAATCCGGTAGCATTCGAAGTATTTGAAGGAAAAGATTTTGAGGTTGTTTACAATACAATTGAGGCACTGGGTAATGAATCAATATACAGCGACAGGAGACTTGCCCAGCCTGATGAGGTGTGGAATTTTCATACCGGAGACGGTATTGAGAAGGCCCTTCTAATGGCAGCATGGATGGTGAAGCAGAATCCGCCTGCTAACCTCTCCTTATCTATATCTGGCGAAAGGGTTAAGCTGAGCGACGGGAAGAGTGATTACTATTTCCGGTCAACCAAAGGGTTTATGAAACAGGTTGATATCTGCCGGGGGAGATACAGATGCAGGGACATTTCCTGAGGCAGCTGAGCTCAGCGAACAACAATACTCTTTACCACCTCTTCTCCGGCATCACTGTTAAGCCTCTCTCTGAGGGCCTCACGCATCATCATAATCTCGCTCCTTACAACCGACGAACTAAGATGAATGTAGAGAGTGCCTCGCCTGATATATATTTTTGTGGTTCTGGAGGCTATTGCCCTTCCGGCTATCCGCTCCCACGAACCGGTAATGGCAACCTCTTTCAGCTTCCGCTCAATTTTCATGTCACGGATATATCTTGATATAACATCACTGATAGCCTCAGTCTTGCTTCTTCTCATGAGAAATACCATTTTGTACAACCTCACAAACACCACTGCTGTCTATCGCATAGAGGTAGTAGTCTGAAGATGTCCTGTCGAGTATGAGTCTAAGCCTCTCACTGTGTGTATCGGTTATAAATATCTGACCGAACTTCCTGTTGACAAGCATTCTGATAAGCTGTTCGACCCTGTCTGCATCAAATTTATCAAAGAGATCGTCAAGCAGAAGCATCGGCTTCCTGCCCGACATATTGGATATGTAGTCATATTTAGCAAGCTTAAGGGCTACCAGGTAAGATTTCTGCTGTCCCTGCGACCCTGTCTGTTTTACACTCTTACCCTCTCCTATCAGAAACTCCAGATCGTCTTTATGAACTCCGCAGCTGGTGTACTGCAGGTAGCTGTCACGCTCGCGTGAAGTTAACAGCAACTCTCCCAGCTCTCTCTCATTCAGCTGCGACCTGTACCTCAACTCAACCGCCTCTCTCTCCATCGAAATATCGCTGTAGAAATCGCGGAAAACGGGCACCATCTTCTCTATAAGACCAACTCTGGCACTGTATATTGCAGTACCATGCTTTACTAGCTGAGAATCAAGGCTCTCTAAAAGATAGTCGTCAATTACCGCCCTGCCTCCGGAATCTTTAAGCAGCCTGTTACGACTCTGAAGGGCCCTGTTGTAGGCCATCAGAGAGTTAAGATAGCTGCTGTCGTACTGACTGATTATAAGGTTAATAAATCGGCGTCTCTCTTCACTTCCCCCTGTTATAAGCTGCCCATCAGAGGGAGATATCATAACAGCGGGATATTTGCCAATATGGTCAGAAAATCTCTCGTACTCCTTACCGTTATGGCGCAGCACCTTCTGCTTTCCACATCTGTACGAACAGCTTATTGATTCCTCTCCACCTCCATGGCTCATCACTCCCTGAATAATAAAGAAGTCTTCTCCAAATCTTACACTCTGACTCTCTATGGAATTGAAGAAGCTGCGCGAAAGTGATATGTAGTGAATGGCATCGAGAATATTTGTCTTTCCAACCCCGTTATTGCCAACAAAGCAGTTGACTCCGGGTGAAAGATCAACAGAGCAGTCGGAATAATTCTTGAAATTGGTAACTGTCAGTTTCTTAAGATACATATTGAGCGTTCAAGGGTAGTGGCACGGCAAAGATACAAAAGTGAAGTGATAACCAATTTAAATTGCTGTATACTCACTATGAGTGGCTGACCGTCACCTCTGACAGTAAAAACAGTAGTGAAAAGGGGGGTGTTAATTTCATCATGTTATTAAAAAAGCTACTTTTGCGGTGGAATAGAGAAAAACAATATCACAATAGCTAAAATGGCAAAGAAGAGTAAAAGAAAAGATAGTCAGAAACAACCTGTACAGAATGTAGAGGAGACTCTGTCGAAAACAGAAAGATTTCTTGAAGAGAACTACAAAACTTTACTGAAAGCGCTTGCGCTCATAGTAGCTATAGTGCTTGCCGGCTGGCTGGTAAAAGTATCGCTCGATAACAGAAGCAGTGAAGCCGCAGCTGAAATGTACCAGGCTGAGAAATATTTTGAAAGAGACTCATTCGAGCTGGCCCTATACGGAGATGGTAATTACCCGGGTTTTCTTGATGTCATCGCATCGTACCGGATGACCAGAAGTGCAAATCTGGCGCGGTACTATGCCGGAATATCATATCTTCATCTGGGCGATTATGAGAGCGCCATTGAGAAGCTCTCCGGCTTCAGAAAAAGAGATGTGGTTCTCAGCACTACTGCCACCGGTGCAATTGGTGATGCATGGGTCGAACTTGGTGACCTTGAAAAGGGGGCAGATTACTACAAAGAGGCAGCCAACTACTCTGACAACATCTTCCTGACTCCGGTATATCTTATGAAGGCCGGTCAGGTGTATGAGGCTTTGGGTCGTCATGAGGATGCCCTAAAGGCATGGCAAAGGATAAGGGACGACTATCCGGAGAGTACTGAAGCATCAGATGCCATAAAGCATATCGCCAGGGTAAGGCTTGCCAATTAGATGCATGACTGCTACCCTTGAATGCTCTGTAGCAAACAAGTAAAGCCCCGGCCGGATAATATTTCATCTTATTTCAGGGAGGAATAGTATGTCAACAAAAAACCTGTCAGCAGCAAAAGAAGGGAACCTTCCCCCGGCAGAGGGAATGCGTTTCGGAGTGGTGGTATCGGAATGGAATGAAGAGATTACATCAAAACTACGCGAGGCTGCGGTCAACACGCTTATCTCTGCCGGCGCCTCTCCTGACGATATCGTTGTAACGACTGTACCGGGAAGCTTTGAACTGACACTGGGAGCTCAGTGGCTTGCTGAGTATATTGATCCTGATGCCATAATATGCCTTGGCTCAGTCATACAGGGAGAGACCCCCCACTTCACCTATGTTTGCCAGGGTGTCACCCAGGGAATAACCACCCTGAACCTGGAGTACAACATACCGGTAATATTTGGAGTCCTTACCACCAATACAGCTCTTCAGGCCAAAGAGAGAGCGGGAGGTAAACTTGGCAACAAGGGCGACGAGGCGGCCGCAACTGCCATCAGGATGGTAAACCTTCACAACTCACTGAGGGGCTGACCAATTTCACTTAACCTTTATTACCAGGTCTGAACATAGGCCGCTGGTGAATCAAGAACCTGTATCCGGTCACCACCGTCATAATCTCTGTTGCTCATTTCGAGCATTGCATCAACCACATCATCTATAATGGCTGCCGGTACACTGATAGTGCTGTGAGACTGAGCGGCATACCCGGCTTCATCCTCGCGTCTGACAAGTTTCTTTACACGCGATGTAGTCGCACCAGAAGCACCTGCCTTTATGGCGGCATCAATCAGCATGTCAGATCTGTCATCATGGCAAATTGCAGTAACCTCGCAGTGATGATCGGGAATCAGATCTTCTGTGCTTACCCTTCCATGGTCAGGGGAGATCCTCTTTCTCCATGAGGTATCTCCCTTAATCTGGTCTATCGCAGCAATCATCTGCTCTATTGTTGCAGCATGCTCCTGCTGCCCAAGGCGTAGCAGTATATCTGGCAGTCCGGCACCTACAGGTGTTCGGTAAATAAAACCGCTGCCTTTTCTGTCAAGACCGGCCGCCTCTATAATAAGCCTCGCGATGCTGTCAGAATCCTGCTCGGGCATTACCAGATGCAGAATCTCCTTTTCCGAAGGTATTGTTATTCGTATCAATCCGAGCTGATCACGAATATCGGTGGCCGATCCATGTGTAACCACTGGCACACATATCCCAAGCTCCAGAGCCAGTCTGGCAAGCTTTTCGGCACTGCCCGGCTGTGAAAGAACACATGTCAGATAGGTCAGACCTGTAACCAGTCGCTTCTGTACCGGCACAAACCTGTCCTCAACAACATCAGGAAGAATGCTTTCGGAGATCCGGGGAGGATCTGTCCTATAGAACTCTATAAGATCCTGCACAAACACGGTACCCCTTCCCGGCTGATAAAGCCCGGACTCTTCTATAACTGAGCGGATTACTCCGCGGGAAATATCACGCGGCACAGTAAACCGGTAAATATTTACCGGTGTATCCTGAAGTGTAATGCTTTTACCCGGCAAACCAAGGGGGCGTCTCCTGAGATACTTCCGAACTACCCTACCCGACTCAACATAGATGTCTTCAAGGCCCAGGTCTTTGAGATGATCGGTAAGGGTGTTGCCATAATGCTGATTTATAACGCATGTAACCTTGCTTACCCGGTGCGGGGTGTTGACACCCTTGCTCATCTGGGTTCTCCAGACCATTCTGGATGGAGACTTTACTCTGGTTTCTGCTTCTCTGTTCATGACTGATCCTCCATCGATTGTTTAATAGATCTTCTCTGACGCATTCTTGCATAGAGAGAGTAGGCCGAAACGGTCAGAATAGGAAAGACCGATGCCATTGAAAGTATTCCGAATCCATCTATAACATTGAGCTCACTACCTATGCTAAGCCCCATTGCCAACACCAGCGGAACGGTGACAGGACCGGTTGTCACACCTCCACAGTCCCATGCTATGGAGGTAAAGTCGTCGTCGGTATACCATGTAAGAAAGAGAACGACTATATAGGCGGGCACAATAAGCCACATCAGCGGTATATCAAACATAATTCTGGAAACCCCCGATACCAGTCCAAGCCCGACACCAAGAGAGACAACCCATAAAATATCAGTCCTCTTCACGGTGCCCACGGTCAACTCTTCAACAGTCCTGCCCAGAGCATTCAGTGCAGGCTCTGCGAGTGTCGATCCAAAGCCCATCCCAAAGGCGAAGAGCAGCACCAGGGCTATTCCGAGAAAGGAGATATCGGGTCTGAACATGGGCGAGCGGGTAATGACATGTTCATACCTGCCGGCCCCGGGATCATACCTCCCTTCCTGAAACAGAACTCTGGTCATTTCTCCATCTTCTGCCAGATGAAAATAGTCAATCCTGTTGCCGTCTCTGTCGACCGACGGAATCAATATCTCTCTGCTGAAATCTTCTATTACAACCCTTTCGACAAACTGTTCTTCGGTCGAAAAGGCACGGGGAAGCTGTGCACCGACCTGCCCTCCGAGTGGTGCCAGACCCAATCTGATACCCCCGGTAAGCAGAGCCATGCCAATAAGAGCAAATGTGATTCCAAGTGCCACCTCATCTCCATACCTCAGCCTCTGCCTGAGAAGCAGAAGTACAAGAAGAAGAAGTGCACACAGAGGAAGTACCGCCTGAAGGGCACCAGCACCCTCCTCCTTTATGAGCGATTGCAGGTCCACACGCTCTGCGGCACGATGATCATAGCCCCACTCCAGTTGCGCCAGGTAATCTGCCTCGAACGGTGAGGCACGCATACTGAGCCACTCACTATATGACATTGGGCCCAATAGAAGCTGACTGGAGGCCAGATCGCTCTTAAGCAGGGCAAGGGCACTAAGGTATGACTCTTCATCACTATAGAGGGCCCTCCTAGCCTCTTCTGTTCCGGCACGGAAGGCATGCTGCTCCAATCCCTCTTCACTTGTGAAGAAGAGCATGGCATTTTCCCTGTTAGATTGGGAAAAGAACTCTCTTTCCGACACCGGATCGGGTGCAAAAGAGTTTATGAAAAAACCTGTTACCAGAACCGCCAGTATGGGAAATGCAGATGCAAGCATGATAACTCCAAAGCCTCCACCCGAAGACTTTCCTGCAGCCCTGGATACACCCATACCGAGAGATAGTACCAATGGCACCGTTACTGCACCGGTCGTAACGGCTCCTGAATCCCATGCAAGTCCAAGTATTGAACTGAGGTTGTCATTAAATGTGTAGATAACTGAGAGTATAAGTACCAGCGGTATAATCGTGTATATAAATGGCTTAAGGGATAGTCCGTAGTAGAATCGGATCATACCAAATGCCACTGCTATACCTACACCAACACCTATTGACAGAACGAGCGGTCCTGTATAGCGCTCCAGCAACATATAAAGAAGAGGGGCATCCCATGCAGTTACTGTTGCACCGGCAGCCCTTAATGCACTGATTGCAGGCTCAGCAAGTGTAGATCCGAAACCGAGCAGCATCCCGAAGAGGGCAATAACTGTAATGCCTACCCGTGCAGGCAGCTTCAGTCCTACCCTTTCGCCCACAGGCATAAGCCCAAGTATAAGACCCTCAAGAAAGAAGGCAAGACCCAGAACCACAAGAGCTATTCCTCCAGCCAATGAAAGTGCATTGGCCAGAGGCACATTGAGAATAATAACCTGAAAGGCTGCAAGATAGATAATGATAAATGCCACCAGCTTAATCTGTTCAACGATTCTGCTCCTGGCATAGCTACCAAGCATGGATAATGCCTCTCTGAGGGTAAGGCTTACTCGTTTTTGCATATCGTCAGGTTTTCATATATAGATAACCGTAAATTTAAAAAAAAACTGACAAAAGGGACAGCCCGGATTGTGCATATTTAAATGCCATACTAACGGTTGCATAGCTCAATGAATCTGCAATACCGGCATCGATCCCTCTCACCGGTCATTTCAAAGGGTGTTGCCGGATCGAACATCTCTGACAGAACCCCTGAGAGAAGAGGCATAAACTGATCACGAACAGATGCAAAGGTCTCAATAACCTCTTTGCCAATCGTAATATTGTCATCATAGCTGTCGTCCCGGACTCCCCTTAAACCATAAATTACAGGCCTGATATGTTCGAATCCGGGTTTACCGTCAACAACCGCACAATAGATAAGTATCTGTAAAAAGGGGCTGTTAACCTTCTTAACCCCATTGCCAAAAAGATCATCGAGAGATTTGATTCCGGCTTCACTCCTGCCGGTTTTATAGTCAATTATCCTTACAACGCCGCTGCGACTGTCGATCCTGTCTATCCTCCCCCCTATTGTAAGAGGCCTGACTATGCCGTTATGATCGATAAAACTGACCTGTCCATCATAGCTCTCCTCGAGCGAAACTATGCGGAAGGGTGCCATGCGGCTATCTATCATCAACACTCTTTTGAGATAGAGCGCTACAATATCAGACATAAGGAGAAGGTTCCCGGTTATGGCATCTGCAGATGAGGCATATCCCATTGACACAATATTCTCTGTAACAAAACTTGTTCCTGATCGCAGAGAGCCAATAAGCCTTACCAAATCGGAACGGGAAACCTCTCTGCCCCTATATGGGTTGTATATTTTTCCTATAAGCTCATGAAGAAGACTTCCAACAAGTGATGCATCAAAGGCACCGGGATCGGACTCACTCTCTCTGAACCGACATATATACTTATAGTAGAACTGCATTTTGCAGTTTATCCATGTTATAATAGCGCTGGGAGATAAAGGGGTAGCAGACTCTAAATATTTATCTCTCAATATCTCTGTCTCTTCCGGACCCCTCTCTCTCTTCTCCGGCACACTGCCTGAAACCACAGGTGCAGAGGAGAGGGTTCGGAAAAGGATTGTATCACCGCCCTGCATATACCTCAGCCTTAAAAGATAGCGACTCATCTCACCACTGCGAAGACCATCTGAAGAGGAGTTATAGAGAAGAGTGACTCTTTTGGCTCGCTGAAGAAGCCGGGAGAAATGGTAACCATATACAGAGTCTTCGTAGCGTGGCAGGGGCATACCAAAAGCCTCTCTGAGACTAAATGGTATATAGGAAGATATGGCACTGCGGGGCAGTACGCCCTCATTGGCAGATAGCAGGATTATATTGTCAAAATCGAGCGACCTTGACTCAAGAAGCCCCATAACCTGTATGCCACTTAATGGCTCGCCGCTGAAGGGGACCTTTATCTCTCTTAAAACCTTCTCAACAAGCCTTATATAGACCTCGCCTGTAATAGAAATATCGCTATCGGCCAAAAGTGGATCGAGGCGGTTAAGTGCCGCCTGTGCAACAAAGATGAATTCGGCCGTAAGCGCCACACCGGATCTTCTCTCCTCAGGAGAGATATCACCATCGGGTGTGCTGTTCGACTCCATCAGCAGTTCCAGCGATGTTCTGAGCCAGCGTGACAGATCGGATGCTGAAGAGGGAGGGTCGAAAATGTGTGACAAAAGTTCTCCTTCCTGCAACATCTTAGCAGGAAAAAGGGTGGTGCCGGGCTTTGATATCCTTTCGTTAACAGATCTGATATAGTCGCCTGCAACTTCTGCCACAAGAGGGTTGGTGATGACCTGGTTAACCCTCTTTTTGTCAAAAAAGATGGTTGCACCCCTTGTAACAGGATTCTCACGAAGCTGTAGCAGTGACCTTATAAAGGAATAGAGCACAGTTACTCCAAAAGGGTACCCCATTGTCACATTGAGGTCTGTCACAAAAGGAGGTACAGATGAGAGAACCGGCATAAGCAGAGTTTCATCGGCAAGGATAACAGCCGTACGCTCCTGGGCAGAGGAGAGCATCTCACTTCGGATCTGTTCAAGCAAAAAGGGAATGGTTTTAGCCTGCCCTGTGTCGGAGGGGGAGTCCACTATGGTTATGTGACGACTGTTACTATAACTCTCGCCAATCGATTCGGCAAGCTCTCTCTCCTGCCCGAAAAGTTTAATGGCAGACCTTATGTTTGCTAATGAGTCAAAGCTGTCTATATAGGGTGCACGCTCACTGTAGTCCCAGTAGAAGAGAGCCCGGCCACCATCCTGAAGCCTCTTCATGACTATCTCTTCAGCTCTGTTCAGGGCATTAAAACCTATAAAGTGTATCTTCTCATACCTGTCGGTAAGGGCCATCAGTTCATCACCCTCCATGCTGGCTATGTCTCTGTAAAGCATACCTTCATACGCTATTGCTGAAGCACGCAAAGACTCCCTGTATGTGGTATAGAGTTTGTAAAGAAGTGACCAAGTCTGCTCAAATCTCTGCTTCTCTCCACTGTCAGAACCCTGCCGGAAATTTATGATAAACTGACGGACTATCTCAACCTTATCGGGCTCAAGCCCCCCAAATGCCTCCCCAATATCGTGCAAATCGGCAAGATTGGAGAAGAGAGAGCCGGCATCGACCATATGCCTGTCTACATCGTCAAAGTCACCAACAACCTGTTCACCCCAGTAGTAAAAGCTGTCAAAGCTCTCTTTACTGCCGGTTATCTTAATATAGTTGCGGAACAGCTCAAAAACAAGACGCTCACTATCTGCAATATCAAGAGTGCTGAATTGACCAAAAAAATCGCTTATGGTCATAACGGAAGGCGCCCATAATGGTTTCCCTGCCGCCTTTGAGAGGTATTTCAAAAAGAATAGCCCTCCCCTCCTGTTAGGAAAGACAGTCGCATGGTCTCTCAGATTGTTGCCATACCTGCGATACAGAATCTCTGCTACCTGCTCAAGAAAAAACATAACCAATTCAAACTTTACTGAACAATGCCGACAAGTCGGACAACATCTCTCTATATCTGTTTAACCTCTTTAATTAAGGCCGGTATAATCTACCCTGCCATGTATCAAGCTCATGCATCCTCTCAAGAAGTGCGGCCCTTATATCACCAAGCCTCTTCAAGCCCCAGCGGGGAGCTATAACCATATCGGGAGGAGCCTCTGCCGTAAATCTTTCAACTGCTATATCGGGGTTTAACCGCTCAAGCAGACAAATAAAAAGATCGAGGTACTCGCTGAATGAGAATAGGGAAAACCCACCCGGATCGCTCCTGTACTGATCTGCCATAGGGGTATCTTTTATAATCTGCAATTGATGAAATTTCAAGGTGGTAAGTGGCAGCCGGGATATTACTTCGCCATAATCAGGAATATCATCATGACTCTCACCGGGAAGCCCCAAAATAAAGTGAGCCCCTACCGGGATACCGGCATCGGCAAGTCTTACAACGGCTTCAACTGAATCCTGGTAGGTGTGCCCCCTGTTAACGCTGCTTAAGAGCCTGTCATCAACTGACTCAATACCTATCTCGACCGATACATAGTGATCATCGGAAAGAGTACTTAATAGATCAATCCGCTCACTATCAATACAGTCGGGTCTGGTTCCAACAATAATACCCTTAATATCCGGATAGTCAAGGGCCTCCCTGTACAGCCCATAAAGCGTCTCTCTGTCAGAGTGGGTATTGGAGTATGACTGGAAGTAGGCGAGATAACCTACAGCCTTCCTGTACCTCCGCTTATGGAAACCTATGCCTCTCTCTATCTGCTCTGAAACCGAGAGGTCAGTATGACAATATGATGGGGTAAAAGCTCTGTTGTTACAGTAGGTGCAGCCTCCTGTTCCAATGGTACCATCTCTGTTGGGACATCCAAGCCCTGTGTTGATACTTAGCTTCTGAACCCGGCCACCAAAAAGGCGCTTTATATAGGAGGCGTAGGAGTTATACCTTATCCGATCGCCCCAGGGAAATATGCCCTCTGCCTCGGTCATACCCTTACTATTTCATTTTTAATCACATACCAGAGAGCAGCCTCTTCGACAACATAACCCATATCGGCAACAAGCCGCCTGTAGGCCTTCATCTGGCTGATATCCCGGCTATCTGGCTCACCAAATTTGTAATCGACTATGGTTGCCCTGTCACCTCTTATAATTACCCTGTCGGGTCTTCTCATCTCACCACTTCCGGTTATTACAGGAGTCTCATTAAGAACTTCACAATCGCCGGAGAACCAGCTGCTGACTCCGGCACCGGATATACGCTCCTTTATCATAGCTGTAAGGGGCTTCACCACAGAGGCCTCGATCATTCCTGCCAGAAATGCTTTTTTTACAGCCCTTTCAGCATCACCTTTCTCTCTTATATTCCGGAATATCTCATGCAGCAGGGTTCCGTACCTGAGCCCCCGAAAGGCAGGTTCATCACCAGTAGAGAGCCGCTCCCGGCTGTAGAGGCTAAGCCTCAGACGACCCCTGTCTGAAAAGAGCGGGTAGCCGGCATCTATATGATCACTCTTTGCCCGGGTTCCCTGCCGGGATAACTCATGTCCCGACACAAAGAGGTTACTCTCACTATCATAACCCGAAGAGAGCGATGCGGAGCCGCAGAGATCACTGCCTGTCGAGCCGGAAGAGTGAGCAGTATCAGGCATTTTAAAAAGTCTCTCAACAATGTTGCCTGCACAATTCCTGTTACGACCATAGGCAAAGCCGTATAGTCTATCTGCTGCCCTGGTAAAGGCCACATACAGAAGGTTTATATTGTCAAGTAGTGTAACTCTCTTCTCTCTGTAATACTCATCCGGGAAAAGTGACTCTTCAAGCCTTGATGAGTAGTCGACCGGGAAGGCGCCGACACGATTCCAGGGTCGTTCAGAGGGGGTTACCCAAAGGCTGGTCCGGTTACCGGGAGAGAAGTCCCATGAGATAAAAGGCATAATGACAACGGGAAACTGAAGCCCCTTTGATTTGTGTATGGTCATTACAGAGATGGCGTCAAGAGCCCCGGATACAACAATGCCCTTTTTGTGTCCCTCTTTAAGCCACCAGTCGGTAAATAGCCCTACGGATGAGCCCCTCTTCCTCATAAAATTGAGTATTTGATCATGGAAGAAATTGAGACTCGCCGAGTCACGCCCCAGGGTGGCAAGATCAAAATGTTCAATGATACGCTCGCTAAGCTCAAACAGAGAGAGGGATGTAGCTTCGGAGAAGAGCGACTCATACCCCGCGGGGTAGTGGGCCTTCTCTGAAGAGTCAAGATCACCGGAAAGTATGCTTATCCCATTTATATCTATAGTGTCAGAGAGAAGGGCGTAGTACCTGAGCATAAGCGCACGGTTGAGTATGTTGCCTGGTTCTGTCACCCTTACCATGGCCGACACAATAAATCTTACTGTATGTGAATTGCCCACATAGAGAGATTCATCAGAGACCACATTGAAGTTGTACCTGCCCGCATGCGATGAAGTAATGGAGTAGTCTGACAGGTAGCGGGTAACAGTGGCAGCCTCCTGATTTTTACGAACGAGTATGCCTATGTCAGATGCGGAATAACCGTCATCCTGACACCTCATTACTATCTCTGTCAAAGAGCTGAGAGCTGCCGAATCATTTTCATCAGTTGTTTCACCCTTGAGGAACTCAATATATACATACCCTCCTTCACGGCCTGCGGGTGTAGACTGTCTTACATCGCGATAGAGGGAGGAAAAGGAGAAGTGATCTTCAGATTCCCGCAACTCGCTGTCAAACATCTCTGTGAGTGCCGTGAAGAGCGAGTTGTTAAAACTCACTATCCCGGGCCCGGATCTCCAGTTAACTTTAAGTGGTATGGTGCTTACCCGCTCTTCTCCGAAGTCCCTTTCAAGAGAGTGATCAAGAATACGCCAGTCACCGTTCCTCCATCGGTAAATTGACTGCTTCACATCTCCGACAACAAGCGTGTCACCGCCCATGGCAAGGGTGTTGTCTATAAGAGGCCTGAAGTTGTAGTACTGTATCAGAGATGTATCCTGAAACTCGTCGATCATATAGAAGTCGTACGCACTGCCTGTTTTCTCATATATAAATGGTGTCTGGTCGCCCTCCATAACTTTCATCAGAAGATCTCCGGTGTCGGCCAGCACAAAACTGTTCTCCGAAGAGGTGCGCTCCCTGACAGCCCTGACAACATCACCAAGGATGGCAGCCATATAGAGATTAGACCTTATAATTTCGGCGGTAACAAACTCTCTGTACCGTCGCTCAAACAGCCCGACTATCTCACTCGAGCAGTCGGCTACCCCGCCTGCTGCTGCAGCGGCAACCGCAGTGGGATCGGATGCCTTTCCGGCAGCCCATTTCTGCTCTCTTACGGCCTTCAAAAAAGTGGCTCCGGGATAATCTGTGCGACCCTCCGATACCTTCTTAAGATATGCGCCAACACCCCTTGATCCTCCGGCAAAATCGTTGTAGCAGACACCATGACTATCTATCACTTCTACTGCCTTCAGACCCAGATCCCGCAACTCTTTTCGGAAGCTGTCAGCGATACTCTTCATCTCGGCGGCAAATGTGCCAACATTGCTGCGATCTGAAAGGGTGTTCCTGATATCTTCAGGCAGCAATTTATACTTCTCAGAAAACACAGCCCCGGAAACAGCAACCATCATTTCCCTTATATTCAACCCTCTGCCATC
This sequence comes from Bacteroidales bacterium, assembly GCA_007132995.1. Taxonomy (GTDB): domain Bacteria; phylum Bacteroidota; class Bacteroidia; order Bacteroidales; family VadinHA17; genus SLNP01. Next base: position 37,958 of record SLNP01000027.1, read on the forward strand.
ATCAAACAGGATTCCTGCATACTCAACCAACCACTTTCTCAGACTTTGATTATCGTTAAGGTTAAAGAGAAGATCGTCAACAGCATCACTCAAAATTTCACCATGATCAACATAGAGCTGGAAATTTGATTCAACTCCTATCTCCCTTGCAAAGGCCCTGAAAACCTTCTGAAAAAAGCTATCAATCGTACCAACGGCAAATCCGGTGTAGTCAGCCAGTATCGAATTAAGGAGTACTACTGCCCTATCGCGGGCAATGGCGGGCTGAAGATCGATATCTTTCATAACAGAGATCGATAAGGAGCTGAAATTACCCGATGCAATACGATACAGCTCATCGAGTATTCTCCTTTTCATCTCGGCGGCAGCCTTATTGGTAAAAGTTACCGCCAGTATGCGATGAAAATCGTGTCGCCCGGAGAGCAATCTGAGAAGATACTCCCTTGCAAGAGCATGGGTCTTACCCGATCCTGCAGATGCACTGTACTTTATCACCGCTCCACTATCCATCTGTCCCGAAAGTTACCGATTTTAGCTCACTCCGGAATGCCCCGACCACTTTTTCTGTTATATCCCGACAATTATTGCTTTTTTTGTAAATCTATACTTTTACATCTGCCCCTTCAGCAATAGTGGGGCCTTAAAGAGCAGAAAGATGCAGTTGATATTCAGGAAAGCGGTCAGGGAGGATACCCCGCTGATACTCCAGTTCATCAGAGACCTGGCTGATTATGAAGAGCTTTTGCACGAAGTTGAGGCGACGGAAGAGACACTGGAAAAGTCTCTCTTCGGAGAAAAGGCTTATGCCGAGGTGATCTTCGCTGTTGTTGACGGCACAGAGGCCGGTTTCGCCCTCTTTTTCCACAACTTCTCGACATTTCTGGGCAAGCCGGGACTCTACCTGGAAGATCTTTTCGTTAAACCTGAATACAGGAAGAGGGGTATAGGTAAAGCCCTTATGGACTACTGTATTGAAGTTGCCAGAGAGAGGGGGTGCGGAAGAATGGAGTGGTGGGTTCTTAACTGGAATCCGGCAAGGCGCTTCTATGAGCAGATGGGGGCTGAGGCCATGGATGAATGGGTTGTTTACAGGCTTTCAGGAGAGATATTCGAAAAGGGCAAGGCAGATAACCGACAGTAAACTATTTTGGTTGTGGGAAAAAAGGTTGTTATAGGACTTTCCGGTGGTGTGGACTCAAGCGTAGCTGCCTGGATGCTGAAGAGGGAGGGATACAGTGTCTCTGCTCTCTTTATGAAAAACTGGAGCGATACCACAGGGCTGCTACGAAGCGAATGCCACTGGGAAGATGATATCATGTTTGCCGAAATGGTAGCGAGGAAACTTGATATCCCTTTTCACCATACAGACCTGAGCGATCAGTACCGCAAAAGGGTGGTTGACTACATGTTTGCAGAGTATGAGAGGGGAAGAACCCCAAATCCCGATATACTATGTAACCGTGAGATAAAGTTTGACTCATTTGCTGAAGCGGCTTTCGATCTGGGGGCTGACCTGGTGGCTACCGGCCACTACTGCCGGAAAGATGTTGTGACAAAAGATGGCACACCCGTCTACAGACTTCTTGCCGGAACCGACCAGAACAAAGACCAGAGCTACTTCCTGTGCCAGATAACCCCCGACCAACTCTCCAGGGCCCTCTTTCCGATAGGAGGTCTGACTAAATATCGGGTGCGGGAGATAGCAAGAGAGCTTGATCTGCCGACGGCAAACCGTAAGGACTCTCAGGGCATCTGCTTCATTGGCAAGGTAGATCTTCCAACCTTTCTGCAACAAAAGCTCCACTCTGTTGAGGGAGAGATAATCGAGATAGAGAGAGAGAAAGAGATACACCCCAACTTCAATGGATTGCCTCCGGCCGAAGCACCGGATGAATTGCTGGATGCCCTCACAAAACCATTCAGCTATACAAGGGATATGGGCAGGCCCGCAGGAAAACATAGAGGAGCACACTTCTTCACCGTAGGGCAGAGGAAGGGTTTGAATGTTGGAGGCCGTAAAGAGCCGCTCTTCGTAATAGGTACCGATACCAAAGAGAACATAGTCTATACCGGCGAAGGACACTCGCACAGCGGATTAAACAGGAAGGGGTTGTCGGTAAGGGAGAGTGACATACACTATATCCGCCCTGACAAGGCTATCTATCCGGGTGAAACAGCTGATATGCTGGTAAGGATACGACACCGCCAGGAACTGCAGAAAGCCAGACTATATCGCAGAGAGAGAAAACTGTACATTCTGTTTGAGGAGATGCAACGGGGAATAACTGCGGGACAGTTTGCCGCCTGGTACGATGGTGAAGAACTTATTGGATCGGCCGTAATAGACGGGTAAATATTTGATACTATATTGATAAACTTATAGAGGCAATATGCAACAGGGTCTGCAGTATCAATGTCAGATCAGGACAGCCTGTTACGATAATCCTTATAACCAAACTCCCTTACTACGCGGAATTTGCCATCACCTTCCCATACCACTATAGAGGGGTGGGCAACACCATTGAAGGTGGTTGTCTTAACCATGGTATAGTGTATCATATCCATGAATATTATCCTGTCACCCCGTGTAAGTTCTCTCTCAAATGACCAGTCGCCCATAAAATCGCCGCTAAGGCATGAGTTACCACCCAGTCTGTAAGTAGGTTTTCCGGGAGTGGGTTCCGTCGCTCCCATAACAACAGGTTTATAGGGCATCTCAAGACAGTCTGGCATATGTGCAGTAAAGGAGACATTTAATATTGCTGTCTTAATACCACTATTTTCAACAACATCCTCGACTGTGGCTACAAGTTCGCCACTCTCCCAGGCAAAAGCGGTGCCGGGCTCAAGTATAACATCTACATTGTGACGCTTCCTGAAATCTTGCAGCAGAGCTATAAGGTGCTCCCTGTCATAATCTTTACCGGTAACAAGATGTCCACCCCCCATATTTATCCAACTCAACCCCGGGAAAAGATGGCCAAATTTTTTTTCAACGACCTTCAGAACCCTTTCGAGGGTGTACGAATCAGACTCAAAAAGAAGGTGAAAATGGAGCCCCTCTACCCCATCCGGCAGATTATCTCCCAGCAGATCGGCAGTAACACCGAGACGGGACCCGGGAGAAGATGGGTTGTAGATACCATGGGCTATCTCGGAAAATTCCGGATTTATGCGTAGCCCGACCGAGATATCGGGGTCTGTTGCCTTAGCCCTCTTAAAGAAGATCTCATATTGAGATAGAGAGTTAAAGGTTATATGACTGCTGTACCTCACTATCTGACCGAAATCTTTCTCATCATAGACAGGAGCGTAGGTGTGCGCCCTGCAGTGCATCTCCTCAAATGCCAGTCTGGCCTCGCTGAGGCTGCTGGCAGCTGCTCCGTTTACATACTCGCGGACAAGGGGAAAGACGCTCCACATGGCAAACCCCTTAAAAGCCAGAATAAAGGTGGCTCCCGAAGCATCAGCAACCCCTTCTATGATCTGAAGGTTATCACTGAGCCTGTTCTTGTCAAGCACATAGCATGGTGAGGGCAGTAACTTGTAATCTACAGACATACCTGATTGTTATTATTTATGCCGCCCTCGGGTTGCAGGCAGAGCACTTTGATAATTACAACTCAAGATCAACATCGTGGAGCTCTGTCCAGGGAAGGCCCCTGATATTTAGCTGCTCCATAAAAGGATCTGGGTCAAACTCCTCTACATTGAATACACCGGGTCTTTTCCACAGACCCTTAAGATACATCATGGCTCCGATGGTGGCAGGCACCCCGGTGGTATAGCTTACCGCCTGGGTTCCCGTCTCCTGATATGCCTTCTCATGGCTGCAGTTGTTGTATATATAGTAAGTTTTCTCTTTGCCATCTTTTATGCCCTTTATGCGACATCCGATAGAGGTCCACCCCTTATAGTTGGCTCCCAGGTCGCCGGGATCGGGAAGTACAGCCTTGAGGAACTTAATCGGCACTATCTCAACCCCTTCATACAGAACAGGCTCAATTCCAGCCATTCCAATATTCTGAATAACCATTAGGTGGGTAAGATACTCCTGACCGAAGGTCATCCAGAAACGGGCTCTCTTGAGTGTAGGGAAATTCTTCACCAGAGACTCAAGCTCTTCGTGATATATAAGGTATGACTCACGCGGACCTATCCCCGGATAGTTGAGGGGCTTGTGTATCTCATGGGGCTCGGTATATACCCACTGACCATTCTCCCAGTACTTGCCCTTCTGGGTTACCTCCCTGATATTTATTTCAGGATTAAAATTTGTTGCGAAAGGCTTTCCATGGTCACCGGCATTGCAGTCAACAATGTCGAGGTAATGTATCTCATCAAAATGGTGTTTTGCAGCCCACGCTGTGAATATGCTTGTAACACCGGGATCAAAACCGCAACCCAGTATGGCAGTTATTCCGGCATCCCGGTAGCGATCATGATAGGCCCATTGCCAGCTATACTCGAACTTAGCCTCGTCCGGTGGCTCATAATTGGCCGTATCGAGGTATGAGACACCTGTTTCGAGGCATGCATCCATTATATGAAGGTCCTGATACGGAAGGGCTACATTGACAACCAGATCTGGCTTAAAAGATTTTATAAGATCAACCATCTCGGGAACATTGTCAGCATCGACCTGTGCGCTCTTAATTCGGTCACCGCCTATCTTAGCGGCTATAGCATCACACTTCGATTTAGTACGACTTGCCAGCATAATATCGCTGAACAGGTCTGGCATCTCAGCCATTTTGTGGGCAACAACGGTTCCAACTCCACCCGCCCCTACAAGTAATATTTTTCCCATAACTACATCTCCGTTTTTCCTTATACGGGAACAAAAATAGAAAAATTTAATTGCCCGCTGACAGTTCGGCTATTTTACCCGTCTCTTACCGGGGGGAAAGAGGGTGGTCGGGCGCAGGACGATTAGGGCAATTCAACCCTCAATAGATTTAACATCTTGATGTTCAGAGCATTAAACTATCGAACACCGAACAGAGGCTGACCTCACATTTTTCTCCCCATTATCGCCATGGCGTTGATTCCCTGCATTTAGAGAGACTTTCAGGGGTGCCAATATCGAACCAGTAGCCGTTGCGATGCATAAAGGTGTAAATAGTGCCACCGGCAGCGAGGGTCAGGTAAAGACCGGTAATTGAGTAGATACCTTCCTGCATGTGGCTAAATATATCGGGACTGACGGCATGTATGCCGGAGAAGGCTACCTCAGATAATGAGCAACCCTCCTCCTCCTCTACCGACATAAACCTTATGCCGCTCTTCCTGTTTATCCATCCGCGGAGCACCCCCTTATCATCGGTAAGCAGATAGCGTGTACCCTCGCGATGCCTTACAACCAGCGTGGCAAGTGCCTCTTTTCTTATGTGATAACCATATAGTGCATCAAGATTAACATTATGTATAATATCTACATTGCATATGAGGAATGGGGCATCACTGAAAAAATCACGCACCTTCCAAAGTCCACCCCCGGTATCTAGAAGCTCATCACTCTCATCCGATATTTCAATCAACACCCCCTCTTTTGCACCTATTTTAGCAGCCGCATCGGCAACCATCTCAGCAAAATGGTGTACATTGACCATCAGCTCACGAAAACCGGCCGCTGCCAGCCGCCTTACAGTAAACTCAAGCGGTGTGGTTCCACCAATATCGACAAGAGCCTTGGGCCTCTCTTTTGTAATTTCTCCCAGCCTGGTGCCTTTACCGGCAGCAAGTATCATTGCCTTTCTTATCATATAGACTATTATTCAGGGGCCGCTTCCCATCCCGACTCTTTTTTGCCTTCGAGCAGCCGGACATATAGCGGTGCCGAAAGAATCTTCCCGGCCAGCTCTCTCATCTCCCTCATCGGCGAAGTGATGCCCTGGCTACCGACCAGTTCACAAAAGAGACCAACGGCCGGCACTATACTTTCAGTAAATGTCGGCTTACCCTCATAAAGTCCGCGAAGGCCGAAAGCACCCAGAGCCTGCATTATCCGGACCAGCGAAAACCCGGAGAGATACTCCTTGAAAAGCTCAGGGTCATAACCGGTTTCAGCCTTCAGGGCCGCACTGTAATAGTCTGCCAACTCAGAGCGCAATGTTGAGGGTATTTCTGCCTTGGCATCATAAATAAAGGAGGCAACATCATACTGCAGCGCACCCCTTCGAGCCCCCTGGTAGTCAATAAAAAGCAGCCTGTCGTCATTATACATAATGTTGGCACTCTGAAAATCACGATACATCAGGTAACCGGCAGGAGCTTCAATTAGGTGGTTTAACAGCATCTCCATATCTTGCTCAAGCCGCTGTTCATGAAAGCTTATACCCATAAGATTGAGAAACATATACTTAAAATAGTACATATCCCACATAATGGCTCTCCTTCCGAAATCACTTACAGGATAGCAGTAGCCCAATGGAGCCCCCTCTATTGCAACAGTCTGGAACTTTATAAGAAGTGATAGCGCCCTTTTAAAGAGAGCTACTGTTTCATTGTTGTATCTTACAGCCGGCTCTCTCGACATAAGCCACTGATAAAGATTGTGCTCTCCCCCATCTTCCAGAATAAAAAGCCCCTTCTGGCACTCATATCTCGAGATACGGGGAACGGGAAGGTCCTTCGAGGCAAGATGGACGGTGAGGTGGTAGAATGCATCATTCTCCTCCCTGTTGGGGTTAAAAAGGGCAATCATCGATGAACCATCTGAGGTGGTGATGCGATAATAGTCCCGTGCCGACCCCGACTTCTGCAGACGCTCAACGCCAGCTATGCCATTGCCGCAGCACTCCCTGAAAAGCCTCTCTATTTCACCCCTGACATCCATTGCATCTCCATCACTTTTTAAATCAGCATGTTTCATTTGAACAACAATATAGAGATTGTAAAAATAACAGAACTATGCGCTATACGGTAGTTTCGGGCAGATTATTTTATAATTTTACAACCGCTAGCGGCTAATCAGGCAGATAGCCGGTGCAGGTTTACCACCGCCAGTGGGGTAAGCCGACGACATTTTAAAACTCATATATACATATACCTGATTATGAGAATACCGGCCCTTATTTCTTCTCTCATTATGTTGCTGTCATTTCAGCAGCTTTCTGGTTACACCTCCCACCGGAATGAAGAGCCCGTATTTCTCAAATATATGTATCATGAGTGGGTAGACTCAGTCTTCAACACCCTTACCATAGATGAGCAGATAGCACAATCAATATGGGTAGCCACATGGTCAAACCGCTCGGTAAGACATGCTGTAGAGATCAGGGACCTTATTGTTAACCACAAGATCGGCGGACTTCTCTTTTTCCAGGGAACACCAGAGCGTCAGGCCGAAATGATAAATTATTACCAGTCAGTATCGGAAGTTCCTTTGCTAATAAGCATGGATGCAGAGTGGGGCCTTGGAATGAGACTGGATGGTGTAGAGAGCTTTCCTTTTCAGATGACACTGGGCGCCATTGCAGATGACTCTCTCATATACCAGATGGGGCATATGGTAGCTGCTCAGGCTGAAAGGATGGGTGTTCATGTCAATCTGGCTCCTGTAGCAGACATCAATAACAACCCGGACAACCCTGTAATTAATTTCAGATCTTTTGGAGAGGACAGGGCCAATGTAGCCAGTAAGGCGGTAATGTACATGAAGGGCATGCAGGACAATGGACTGCTGGCAACGGCAAAGCACTTTCCCGGTCATGGAGACACCGATGTTGACTCTCACTTTGACCTGCCGGTTATTCTGCACAACAGGGAGAGGTTTGACTCTATAGAACTTCATCCCTTTTCCAGAATGATTGAGTCGGGCCTTGGGGCCATAATGACCGCACACATAAACATTCCCGAACTCGATCCCCGCCCGAACCTGCCCGGCACACTCTCAAGGATAATAACAACTGATCTGCTAAGAAAAGAGATGGGGTTCAGAGGCATCACAATAACAGATGCCATGAACATGCAGGGGGTTACAAAATATTATCCGACAGGAATTGCCGAGGCGATGGCATTTGAGGCCGGACACGACATTCTTGAGTTTGTAACCGATGTAAAAAAAGCGATAGAGGAGATACGGTCACTTGTAGAGAGCGGCAGAATAAGCACCGGGGAGTTGGAGCTAAGGTGCAGGAGGGTGCTGGCTCTTAAGTATTGGGCAGGGCTGGCTGAAGTTGTGCCTGTCAAAACAGAAAACATACGCGAAGAGCTGTCGCCCCCGGAGATGACAGCCTTTATTCGCACCCTGTATGAAAATGCGCTTACTGTACTTGAGAACAGGGGCAATACCATACCAGTGGGTCGCCTGGAGAGACTGAAAATTGCGAGCCTGGCCATAAACAGCAGTAGCACCATACCCTTTCAGAAATCACTTGAGAGGTATGTCACAATGAGCCATTACACCATCGATATTAATGGCGGAGAGGAATATAATGAGGTGCTTCAGGATCTGGAGATGTACGATCTGGTTATTGCCGGTTTTACCGGCACAGACCAGAGACCGGGAAGGGGTTTTGGCATAAGAAGTGAACACAACAGCCTGCTTGGAAAACTGGGAAAAGAGAACAGGTTAATAGTTGTCTATTTTGGAAATCCATATGCCATAGCTCACCTTAATACCGATAATGCAGATGCCCTTGTTGTTACCTATCAAAACAACGACCACACCCAGGATCTTGCCGCCCAGCTCCTTTTCGGCGCGGTAGCCGGCAGGGGGCAGTTGCCGGTTACCGTAAACAGCAAATATCCGCTGGGGCATGGTATAAAGACAGCGGGAGATATTCGTCTCAGGTATGGCCTGCCTGAAACGGCAGGCATGAGTTCAGCTATACTCAACAGGCGTATAGATTCTCTTGCATTGCTTGGAATAGAGGAGGGTGCATACCCGGGATGTGTTATCATTGCTGCAAGAAGGGGTGTTGTGGTGTTCAGCCGCAGCTATGGTCATCACCGCTACGGAGGTCGTATCGAGGTCAGAGAGGATGACCTTTACGATATGGCATCTCTGACAAAAATTTTATCTGTTACACCTGCTCTGATGATGCTTCAGGGCGATGGGGTATTTTCACCAGACAGAAGGCTCGAAGAGTACCTCTCATTCTTCAAGGGGTCGGACAAGGGCAACCTTGTAATAAGGGATATGCTGGCCCATCAGTCAGGTCTGAGATCGTGGATTCCCTTCTGGAAAGATACGGTAAGAGAGTCTGGTGACTTTCGCTACAGGACATTTCAATTTGGCCCATCGGCAAGATTTCCGCACACCGTAGCCAATAATCTCTATATTCACAGAACCTATCGCGAAAGACTTTTCAGAGAGATTAAACGGAGTGAACTAATGAGCAAGGAATACCGGTACAGTGATCTGGCCTTCATAGTACTGCCTGATGTAATCAATATGATAACCGCCGACCACTGGACAAACTTCCTCAACAACCGGCTATACAGCAGGCTGGGTGCCAAAGAGATCACCTACAATCCCTTTCCGGTCTACCCTCTTGCAAGAATAGTTCCGACAGAGAATGACACCCTTTTCCGCAGACAGCTGCTTCATGGATATGTGCACGACGAAGGAGCATCGATGCTGGGAGGTGTTTCTGGTCATGCAGGCCTTTTTGGCACGGCAGGCGATGTTCTGAAGGTAATGGAGATGTTCAGAAGAGGGGGAAGCTATGGCGGTATAGATTTCATAGATCCTGAAATTGTCAAAGAGTACACCTCCTATCAGTTTCCCGATAATGACAACCGGAGAGGACTCGGCTTTGATAAACCACTTTTGGATAACGATAGCCTGCCAGACGATGAGGTATACCCTATACGCGAAGCATCACCATCCAGTTTTGGACATTTTGGCTTCACCGGAACCTTTACATGGGTCGATCCTGAAAAGGAGATCAGCTATGTTTTCCTGTCAAACAGAGTATATCCGACACGAAACAACAGTACCATCTCTGACCTTAACATAAGAACCGAGATACTTAAGGCCCTCTATGAATCAATAACAGATTAGGCAAAAAGAGGGCGGCATCTTCAGGCCAGATCAGAAGAGAATATTGCACCCGGCAAACCCCTGAGGTTGTAACGCGAGGCCATAGATTCTCCGTAGGCCCCGGCAGAGCGTATGGCAACTATATCTCCCCTTTCAGCCTCAGCAATTGCCATATGCAGAGAGAATGTATCGGACGACTCACATACCGGCCCCACCACACAGTAGTTACGCTCAGGCCTTGCAGATGTAAGGTTCTCTATCTTATGGCAAGCCTGATAGAGTGCAGGCCTAATAAGATCGTTCATTCCCGCATCGATAATCAGGAATTTTGAAGCGATACCATCTTTCACATATAACACCTTCGAAATAAGTGAACCACACTGACCTACCGCAGCCCGTCCTATTTCGAAGCTCAGCTGCTGGTATGGGTGAAGTTCCAGATGACGGGCAAAAACTGAAAAATAGTCTGCGAAAGGGGGTATGGTATCGGGATTGGAATAGTCTATCCCGAGCCCTCCTCCAACATTGATATCTGTCAGTCTGTATCCCTGCCGGTAAAACCACTCATTTATCTCATTAACCCTTACAGAAAGACTTTTATAGACAGAAAGATCACATACCTGTGAGCCTACATGGAAATGGAGACCTCTCATCTCTATATTAGTAGAGGCATTAAGCAACTCAACAGCCCCGGGCAGGTCACGCTGCAGTATTCCGAACTTGCTCTCCTCTACCCCGGTAGTAATGTAGTAATGGGTAAGGGCATCGACAGATGGATTAATTCTAAGGGCTACAGGTGCTGTAACCCCCCTCTCCCGCGCAATCATGTCAACGACTCCGATTTCGGTAAGCGATTCCACATTAAAGCATCCTATTCCGGCATCAAGTGCATAAGCTATATCACTATCGCTCTTACCAACTCCGGCAAAGAGTATTGTCTGCGGCTCAAAACCAAGCTCTACAGCACACTTAATCTCATTGGCAGACACGGCGTCAACTCCAAAACCATACTCCCTTACTATTGAGACTATTCCGGGGTTATGGTTGGCCTTAATGGCATAACAGACCCTGTAACCGTACCGTGACGCCTCCTGCCTTAGAGAAGAGAGTGTTCTTCTCAGCAGGTCAGTGTCATAATAGTAGAACGGGGTTGGATAATTGCGGAAGAGTTCTGCTCTCTCTCTGTTGATCATAGGTCAGAAGATCGATTGGTGAAGCTCCCGGAGGGCCATCTCTTTATCTTTGCTATCAATAATTATCGATATACTGTTTGGGCTGGCTCCATAACTTATCATCTTGACCGGAAACCTGTTCAGTGCCTGAAATATTTCGGGTGCGGCCCCTGTAACTTCAGGTCTAAAATCTCCCACTACACATATAATAGTCTGATCGTGTTCTATCTCAACATTGCCAAGCCTTGAGAGCTCTCCTTTAATTTGCTCCATATTATCATGCATGTCTACTGTCAGAGAGAGTGACACCTCTGATGTGGCAACCATATCTATGGGTGTGCGATAAAGCTCAAATATCTCAAACACCTTCCTCATAAAACCGTAAGACATAAGCATTCTGCCCGATGTTATTCTAATAACCGTAATGCTATCCTTGGCGGCAACAGCTTTATACTCGGCGGTAACAGAAGCAGAGGAAATAACGGTACCCGGATCATCCGGCTCCATGCTGTTTTTCAGAACAACCGGAATACCCTTCATGCGGGCTGGATTTATTGTCGAGGGGTGAAGTATTTTAGCACCAAAATAGGCTAGCTCTGCCGCTTCATCAAACGATAACTCTCTTATTATAGATGTGTTGTCGACATATCTGGGGTCATTATTTCTGAAACCGCTTATATCTGTCCATATCTGAACCTCTGTAGCGCCAATCACCGATCCTATGATAGAGGCTGTGTAGTCGCTCCCTCCCCTCTTCAGGTTATCTGTTTCGCCAAAGGCGTTTCTGCATATATACCCCTCAGTCACAATTGTATTACTGTTGCAGCCCCTCGCCATCTCACGAACAATATTCTCACTTATGTAATAGTAGTCCGGGTCACCATCCTTGTCAACCCGCATATAGTTCAGGGCGGGCATATGGTAGCTATTAACACCCGACTCATTCAGGAACATATTAATCAACTGTGTGGTTATCAATTCACCCTGAGCCATAATGATTTTGTCTGCTCCACCCGACACCCCCATTTCCTGATTGGGTATCATACTCCTGAAGTGCGGCTCAACAGCCCTCTCTGCCATCTCCTGAGAATCAGTAGTGGAAAAAAGTTCACCAATCACCCTTCGGTAACGCTCTTTAAGTTCATCTCTCATCTCTGCGGCACTCCGGAAATCACCTCTTGTCACCGCATCGGCAACATCTGTCAGCACATTTGTAGTTCCTGACATTGCGGAGAAAACAACTATCTTTCTCTCTCCACTATTGATTATTGGTAGAAGAGACCTGATTCTCTCAGAACTTCCAACCGATGTACCACCAAACTTTAAGATCTTCATCGCTCACTGTCTATGATTTTATTATACTAACTGACTGGTATCTGTCCACAAGGCTGTAGCAAAAAAAAGGCCTGCAAACAGTGGCAGGCCTCAAGCATTCGTAATAGTTAACACTAAACAATGCCATAGGCCGGAGTCTTGATTTTAAACATATTACACATAATACCGTATAAAAAGTCCTGTTTCATAGTCGAATAAGAATATTGACAAAAGTAGCTCTTTTTTTCTGTTTATGCGATGCGGTTATAAAAAAATATTTACTTTTGCAGCCGCAATGCCGGTCTATTAATGGCATGCGGGTTCTTTACAGGAAACACCCTGAGGTCATCTTGGCCGGATGGGATTAACTGCCCAGATGGCGGAATTGGTAGACGCGCTAGTTTCAGGGACTAGTGTCAGCAATGACGTGCAGGTTCGAGTCCTGTTCTGGGCACACAGAAAACTACCCGCCCAGGTGGTGAAATTGGTAGACACGCCAGCTTGAGGGGCTGGTGCCGGTTTACGGCGTGCAAGTTCGAGTCTTGTCCTGGGCACACGAAGAGAAAAGGAGAGAGGGAGCGGATATTCGCTCCCTCTCTCCTTTTTATACTCACTATCCATAAAGTATCATCTGCAGTAGAACTGCTGGCCCGGATTAATGATAAAGCACCCCTCTGCATGAGGCAATACCCTATAAAGTGAAGACCATACCGGTTTATTTTGGCTCTACCCAGGCAGTAAAGTAGGTATCAACATCCGGATTAAGCTGTGGCGTTCTCACAGCATTTACATCATAGAACCCCAGATCTGCATTAGAGTGGTCATCACTCTCTACTCTTACAAAATAGGTATAGGGTCCGAGATAATTGAATTCAATAATCCCCTCGCTGTCTGTAAGAGCCTCAGCGGCTTTGTTCGTCTGGTTATGCCAGTCGTCATAGCTGTAATACATGGTCACTCTTGCTCCGGCAACCCTGTATTCACCCTCTGTAGAGCGAACATCAACCATAAGGTAGGTAGACCGGACAACCTTTATTCTCTTGGTGTACTCAGAGCGGTGACCCTTCCTTCCTGTTGCGGTTAGTGTAACATAGTAGTCTCCGGGCTCATGATAGGTATGGCGCGGGCTGGTCTCATCGGAAGAGTTTCCATCATCGAAGTCCCACTCAAAAATCTCAGCGTCTCTTGAGTAATTAAAAAACCTTATCTCCTCTCCCTGAACAACCTCTTCACGCGGAACCATAAAGTATGCCTCCGGTTTTATGGTACAGCCATGCAGTGAGAGAAGCGCGGCCAGCAGCGGGAATAAAAACGCCCTTAAATATCTCATAATTAAAGCTCTTATTCTTATTAACTATAACATTACACGGAACCATTACTGACTACCCATACCCTTTAAACGAAGAGCCGGAAACGGCTTCCCTGTCAGGTGGTAAAGTTAATCAATTTATCCAACTCCTCTCAGGCAGATCAAAGCAGCCTCTACTTACCAGAAATTATAAGTATCTTTGCAACCGTTTTTTTTTGCTATGATAAAGATAACTTTTCCAGACGGCTCCATCAGAGAGTATGCTATGGGCATCACCGCCCTTCAGGTAGCATCAGATATCAGCCCAAGGCTGGCCAAAGAGGTATATGCGGCATCACTTAACGGTATTACAAGCGACCTGAGTATGCCGATAAATGAAGATTCCGAAATCAGACTGCATAAATGGGAAGACGAAGAGGCCAGACATGCCTTCTGGCACTCATCTGCACATCTTCTCGCCGAGGCAGTGGAGTCGCTATACCCGGGCACAAAATTTGGCATAGGGCCTGCCATAGAGAATGGCTTCTATTATGATGTTGAGCCGGGCGGAGAGAAGGTTATCAGCGAAGATGACATCCCCTTGATCGAGCAGCAGATGAAAAAGCTGGCTGCAGAGAAAAGCCACTTTACCAGGAGAGAGATAAGCAAAGAGGAAGCCCTCAGGCTGTTTGGCGAAAAGGGAGATTACTACAAGACCGAGCTTATTGATGAGTTGGAAGAGGGGACAATAACCCTCTATTCGCACGGCAACTTTACCGATCTCTGCAGGGGCCCCCATCTCCCCTCTACAGAACCTATCAGAGCTATAAAGGTCTTAAGCATAGCAGGGGCCTACTGGCGCGGCGACGAAAAGAGGAAAATGCTCACAAGGATATATGGAATATCTTTCCCTAAACAGAAGCTACTTGATGAGCATCTTACCTTTCTTGAAGAGGCCAAAAAAAGAGATCACAGAAAGGTGGGGAAAGAGCTGGAGCTCTTTACATTCTCCTCAAATGTAGGTATGGGATTACCCCTTTGGCTGCCTAAAGGAGCAGAGCTGCAGCTTCAGCTTACCGGCTTTATGACCAGAGTGCTTAAAAAGAGGGGATACAAAATGGTGGCGACCCCCCACATTGGTAATGTAAGCCTCTACAAAACATCGGGGCACTACGACAAATACGGATCCAGCTCTTTTCAACCGATAAAAACTCCTCAGGAGGGTGAAGAGTTTATGCTCAAGCCCATGAACTGTCCACATCATTGTGAGATATACAGTGCCACGGTTCACTCATACAGAGATCTGCCGCTCAGGATGGCTGAGTTCGGAACGGTATACAGGTATGAACAGAGCGGAGAGTTGCATGGCCTTACAAGGGTAAGAAGCTTCACCCAGGATGATGCCCATCACTTCTGCAGGCCTGACCAGTTAAAAGAGGAGTTCAAAAGCATTATCAAACTGGTACAATATATACTTAAAGCGCTCGATTTTAAAGATTTTACAGCACAGATATCATTAAGAGACCCATCAGACAAAACCAAATATATCGGAAGTGACGAGAACTGGGACAGAGCAGAAGAGGCTATAACAGAGGCAGCAGGTGAGATGGGGCTAAGCACTACTGTGGTAAAAGGTGAGGCAGCCTTCTACGGACCAAAACTGGACTTTATGGTTAGGGATGCCATAGGAAGGAGCTGGCAGCTTGGTACTATACAGGTTGATTACAATCTGCCGGAGAGGTTCGGCCTCTATTATATAGGCTCTGACAACACCAGGCACAGGCCTGTTATGATACACCGGGCCATATTCGGTTCCATGGAGCGATTTGTAGCACTTCTGATAGAGAACAATGGTGGCAAATTCCCCCTTTGGCTGGCACCTGATCAGGTTGTTATAGTACCAATTAGCGAAAAATTCAATGATTATGCGAAAAATCTTTTGATTTTGATGAATAATTACGATATTCGCACCCTAATTGACGACCGTAATGAGAAGATTGGTAAGAAGATAAGGGATAATGAACTGAAAAGGATTCCCTATCTGCTTATCGTCGGAGAGAAAGAGGTTGAAACAGGCACTGTCTCTGTAAGAAGGCAGGGCGAGGGAGACAGAGGCACCATGGGTGCGGAAGATTTTGCAAAATATATAGTTACTGAAATAGCCAGAGAGCTTGAAGAGTAGTATCTTAACCAAAATAGATAGGGAGGAAAGACAATAGCCGGACCGAATTACAGCAGGAGAAGAGGGGGCGCCCCAAGACGAAGACAGCACCCCCACAAGATTAACGAAAGGATAAACGCCCGTGTGGTAAGGGTTGTCGGTGATGGTATTGAGCAGCAGGTGCTGAGTATCAAAGATGCCCTTAAGATGGCTGAAGAGAGGGAACTCGATCTTGTTGAGATATCACCCACAGCCGATCCGCCCGTTTGCAAGATTACCGATTACCAGAAGTTTCTTTATCATCAAAAGAAGAAACAGAAGGAGATTAAGGCAAAGACAGCAAAGGTGGTTGTTAAGGAGATACGCTTCGGGCCCAACACTGACGACCACGATTATAATTTCAAGCTTAAGCATGCCATCAAATTCCTTGAAGATGGATCGAAGGTTAAGGCCTATGTCTTTTTTAAAGGCAGGTCGATACTGTTTAAGGAGAAAGGAGAGGTACTGCTTCTAAGGTTTGCCAACGACCTGGAAGAGTATGGCAAGGTTGAGCAGCTGCCAAGACTTGAAGGCAAGCGGATGATTCTTACGCTTGCACCGAAAAAGAAGATTTGATACAGTAAAAGGATACAATTAAAAAGCAATTCAGAAATGCCAAAAATGAAGACAAATCCGGGAGCAAAAAAGAGATTCGCGCTTACCGGAACCGGAAAGATCAAGCGCAAGCACGCCTACAAAAGCCATATTCTTACAAAGAAGGCCAAGAAGCGTAAGAGGAATCTTACCTATTTCGGGCTGGTACATAAGAGCGATGAGAACAATATAAAGCATCTTCTGTGCCTCAAGTAGCGAATGGAGCATGTTCAATCCTGACAGAGAGGAATTAATATCATTTTAGTAACAGGATGCCCAGCATAAAAGATCCGAAAGGGCGCTGACATCCACAACAAACAGAGAAATGCCAAGATCAGTAAATTCAGTCGCATCACGAGCAAGACGAAAGAAGGTGCTCAAGCAGACAAAAGGGTACTTTGGTTCCCGCAAGAATGTATACACAGTAGCAAAAAACACCCTTGAGAAGGGGTTAACCTATGCCTACCGTGACAGGCGGAAAAAGAAAGGCGAGTTCCGTGCCCTCTGGATTCAGAGAATCAATGCCGGAGCAAGACAGTACGATATGAGCTATTCAGAATTCATGGGAAGGCTTTCTAAAAAGGGTATCGCCCTGAACAGAAAGACTCTTGCCGACCTGGCCATGAACAACCCGGAGGCCTTCAAGGCGGTAGTCGACAAGGTAAAGGAGTAGCATCAGAATTATAATTAAGGTATCAAATCAAAAGGAGAGACCCGCTGTGGAATGCGGGTCTCTCTTGTTTTCTGGGGTTGACCCAAAGTCTTCTCTCTCAACTTTTGGCCTTGACCCAAAAAGCTATCTCTGAACTTTTGGCCTTGGCCCAAAGTCTTCTCTCTCAACTTTTGGCCTTGTCCCAAATTTTGGCTTTCTACCTTTGCTTGACCAATATTACTATCTCACCTTTTTTTGCTTGGACCTAAAAGTGGGCTTCCACCTTTTTTGCTTGACCAAAAAAGGTGGCCAACCGAGGTCGGCGAAGCCGGGCGAGCTCGCGACCGGACGGGAGCAACAAAGTCAAGGCCTGCAGTGAGTTTGGGGA